>DMTA01000372.1 GCA_003454835.1 Achromobacter sp.
TCGCCCGCGCCAAGCCCGACGGCAACACCTTGGTGCTTGCCGCCGCCAGCCACAACATCGCCGGGTATCTCTATAAAAATCTGAGCTACGACCCCTACAAGGACTTCACGGGCGTCGCCTACATCGGCAACACCGGCTACATCATCCTCACGTCCGCCTCGGTCAACGCCAAGAACACCGCCGAATTCATCCAGGCAGTCAAGGCAAAGCCTGGCGCCTACGATTACGCATCGGCCGGCAACGGCAGCGCCTCGCACCTGGGCATGGCGTCGTTCCTGACAGCCGCCGGCGCGCAGATGCAGCATATCCCCATGAAGTCCACCGGCGACGCCGTGACCGAACTGCTGGCCGGCCGCGTCCAGGCCGTCACGGCCGCCACCATCGGCGTGACCGCCTACCGCAATGACCCCCGCGTCACGTTCCTGGCCTACACCGGCAAGACGCGTTCACGCTTCGCCCCCGACCTGCCCACCGTCGCCGAAAGCGGCCTGCCGGGCTACGCCTTCGATTCATGGCTCGGTTTGCTGGCTCCAGCCGGCATCTCCCCTGCTGACCGCGACCAGATCAACACCGCGGTCAACAAGGTGCTGGCCGATCCGAAGGTGCAATCGCGTTTGGCTTCGCTGGGTGTCGAAGCCGAGGCGAAATCGGCGGCGCAGTTTCAGGAGTTGCTGAAGGCGGATTTTGAAGCGGCAGGAAAGGTGGTGGCGGCTTCCGGGGCGCGGGTGGAGTAGTTGACGCCGTATGCACGAATGGCATCGCGACCCCGGCCCAGTGCCGGGGTTTGTCATATTGGCCGGTATAGGCACCAGCACCGGTTCCCAATCGAATCTCGCGCATGCCAGGCGATTTGAGTTGAAAGCCGGCGTCGATATCCTGACAAATCAGACTCACTCTTCTGAGCTTTCGAACTATTCATATGTCCATGGGGACGGTCCCGCCTTAGATTGAACAACTTTTCGTTCAATTGACGAGTGACACTCACATGGCGGATGCAGCGACTGAATTGATGGCCGAGGCGTCCCAGTGGACACGTCGCGTAGTAAAAGCGTTGCCATCCCCCGACTGGGCGACGCTTGAACAGGAACCCCGTCCCTGGATTCTTCTGGACGGCGCGCACAGCGACACACTCGAGAACGACCTTCTGCAAATCAAGCGCGGGTTTGACTACCGCTGGGTCTGGCGCGACACGCCTCGGGAATACCGAAATCCAGGCTATCAACACGGCCCACTGCTGGTGGCGCTCGACGAGGCATTGTTCAACTACGCTGTCGAACATTGGCTCCGCCAGCACGCAGGAATCATCTTGGTGGCTCCCGACGATATCGCCCTCCTCGTCGCCCACCTCCAACAGTTGCACCAACTGACCGGTACAGACGGATGTCCCATCAGGTTCAGCCTTAATGGCGCGCGGGCGCTCGAAGAGTTCTGCGAAGGCTTGACGGCGCATTCCTTGTCCAGTCTGTTCGGCCCCATCCAACGCTTCATCTGGTATGCGGGCAACGAGCATCACGGCGAGTGGTTGGGTGCGGATTCTCCCGTACACGGACAAGTCGCACCCGCACTCGACGAGCCCATCGCTTTGACCAAAGCCGATGAGATCTCACTCGATCAGGCCAGCCTCGCGTGGTTCGTGCGCGACTGCGTGCGCAGTACTCGCCGACAAGCACCAGCGTACGACAACCCCGAGAATGAACCGGCGTTATGGCGGCGCACTGACCTGTTCGTCCGCGAGGCCGCGGATCAACTCGCGCTCACCCTCGAACGCGACATTCGCCATTACGTCGATCTGCGGTTTCGCTATCCGCAAGAATTTTTCAGGAAGGACAGCGTGCTTCGGGAAATCCTGATCGAACGGCACATTCCCGGAAAGCAGCGATTGATGGATGCCGAAGCACGACTCTCGGCGCTTGCGGCGCGGTAAAGGAAACCCACCACGTGAACTTCATAAAGGCACTGGGCTCCATCCGCCCGAATGAGAAGCGCCTCGGCAAAGCCATCTCCCCCCCGCCCTGCGAACGTGGTGTGCCCCTATATCCGCTGCGCTATGGCATTGCCGATTACGCGTGGGATAAGGAAATGTTTCCCCGCCTGAACACCGAGGGCTATCCCACGCTCGCGGCGGGTAAAGCTTACGGTTTGCGGACGTTGCGTCCGGGCAGCTACGTCTACCTCTGCTACTTCGAGCACGGACGCATGTGGACGCAGCACTACCAAGTTACTGAAGACATCAAGTTCGCCCGCATCTGGTGGAGTTATGACGACGACCAGGATGCAACGCCGGGCAGGATAAGCCACCCCGCTACGGTCGGCGCCCAAACATATCTTTTCGCGCCAGATGCGAATACTGCCGAAACCGTACACCTCCTGGTGAGCGACACGCTGCTGTCCCACCGCACCCTCTGGGCCATCGAGATCAATGACGGTGGTCTTCGCGATGCGTTGTGCACGCAATGCAGGCCTGCCGGCAATCCCTATCAGGAACACATCTTCGACGCGACGCTGCTGGGTCAGGCCGCGCCTGAACTCGTCTCGCCATCCGGACACGGCGCGCCCAAGCCTTTCGAATGGAGCGAAATCCAATTCTCAGAAGAGGCGCCAAATCACCACAACGTACTGGGCAATATGTATATCGCATTGCTGCCACGGAAGGATTTCACGCCTCTGGTGGTGGCATTGCAGGATCCGATCGGGGTTGCCAGCGAGCTTCATTACCTGATCGCTCGTTCCGTTACGCGCAAGACGGAATATGCCGGCCGAAACGCGCACAAGCTGCAAAGCGCGACGCTCATTCGCAATTACTTCGAGGAAATGAAGAAGCAGGCGGGCAAAAACCCGGACCTCGGCCACATGATAGTGAAGCAGCAAAACCTGGTGAATTACGCTAGCGCAATGTTATTTCCAGGCGTTTACGCCAAAGAGATCGAAGCGTTCGACAGCGCTATTGCGGCGGCGGTAATGGATTCGATTTCGTGGGTTCGCCTAATCGACCCGTCGCGGCTATTAGGCAAGGCGCTGCACTGATTTGACCGCAGCGTGGTTCACAACGCGCACGACTATGAGAACGCTGTTCTTCAGTGCATCGGCGGCTTGGTGCATTCCAAAGACGGAATTCAGGTTTTGAGCAATCTGATCAGTTTGGCCGTCGACAAAAGCCCTTATTGGCTCGCGCTGGCAAATGGAAGCGATCTGCTTCTTGCTCGTCTGAAGTCCAGTTCGGGAGAGATTGCCAAGAATATTTTCAGCGTTATGGACAAATTTCTGGAGGAGCACAAACTAACTGCGGCCTCGAACGCGCTCATCGGGCTGCTGCAGGCGGTGCCAGAACCCAAAGTGGCAGATGTACTGATGCCACGTCTGCGGCATGTGATGGAGGTCAGAGCCGGCTTCACCATTGTCCGCTACGACATCGACCTGGGGGACTTACAGCGTGCGGCTTTTGAGCTCCAAGGCTATCAAGCGCTTGGCGAAGACGAGTTGCGCGGGTGGAAGATGCCGTCGCCGAGGATTAAACCGGCTGACGTCGATAAGAGGACTTCAGTCTATGACTGGGTGAAAGTTGGTGAAACCACGTACCGCGAACTCGACGAGGCGCAAACGGACAAGCCAGTGCTGCCGCCATCCAGGGCAGTTCGAATGGAAGGCAATCCATTCATTAGCATGTTGAATCGCTTGCGAACGCCAGTCGGACACTTATTCACCGGACTGGGCGGCCTTCTCGCATTAAATGCGTTCTCAAACGCTTGGAAGGGCCTGAGAAATTCGGACGAAATTGCGGCCAACTACGTCCGCATTTTTGGAGCGACAAGCGCCGTCGTGGCCGCCGGCGTCGAAATTAGTTCCTCCGTGATTGGATTCGGTGCAATGAGGCAGGGAAATTCAGCTTTAGCACTCAGGATGTCTGTCATTGCAGCAAAGCGAGGCGTCGCGGTCTTTGGAGCTGGGGCGGCAGGACTGGCGGCAGTTGCCGACTTGATCAAGGCGATCCGGGCGTTTATTGACAGCAACCCGGAGCAGGCAGGGATGCTGGTCGGATCAGCGATAGCTGGCGGCATTATTAATGTCGCAATGTGGGCGGGAGGCACGGCTACGGCAGCCGCTCTTGTCGGTGGAGGTACCGCAATTGTGCTCGGCTTAAATCCAGCGGGATGGGCAATTGCGGCGGGAATTGCGGGGGTTTTCTCGGTTGGATTTGCCTTCGGTGTTGACATCACTAAGCATGGCCCGGTCGAGCTTTGGCTCAAACATAGTGCATGGGGAGTGGAAGACCGTCATTACTCAAACGCTGAAGAATTGGAAGCGGTTCACAGCATTCTCTATCGGCCGCGGTTGACAACTGAATGGACCAACGCATCAGGATATACGGTAGGTGCTCTTCGCATCAGTTGCCAGCTACCCGACAACTCCGATATCTCGGGGACCGATTTCAGTCGAGACTATCTCTAACTATGCGGGGCAGGCAGCTTTCTCAAGTGCACGGACCCATTGCGTACGCGCCCGGCACGAAACCCGTCGACTATGAAGTCGAATGCATCGTCTCGCGGTTAGGTGGGACCGGCAAAGAATGCGGCTGGTCGATCCTCATGCATGAGGATGCCGAATTGGCACTGGAATATCTCTACTTTCCCGACCCAGAACGACATCCAACTCTGGCAATTCGGCAGCCCCGTGCGCCGGCTCCGTTGGCATTCACCTCGGGAGGATGGTTTAAAGAGCCGATCGATCAATCCAAACTTGAGCCTGTGCGCCCCCCGAATGAATACAAAAATTAAGCGTCTCCCAAATAGTCTTCGCCTCGGAAGCACACCGCTCGACAGAAAGGTGGCTGCATTTGCACCCCCGAAGTCCGATGGCGTCCGACGCGCCAATGACTGTTGTGTCGAACTCGAAACATACGCGAATCATGTGCAAGCGGGTGCGGCAAGTTTTATTGCGATGTCAATCATCGTAAGTCTCCTGGCGTTTTTAGCGGGAACATTAGCAATGGGTGTGGAGGACATTGGCGACGAACGGATCATGATCATGCTCGCCCTGTCTCCCGCCTTGACAATCATCGCCGTCATTTTTTACTTCGCAGGCGGAGCTCACAAGAGTCGCGGCGCTTATGTCCGTATCCACCGTGGCACCCGAAAACTCTACTTCGTAAACCCACGGCAGAAGCGGCTGCTTGTTCTTGCCTGGGATCAACTGGAAGCGGTAGCCGGCTACATTCCAATCATCTCCCCAAGCGGCTACTTCAGCAGACACCCTCTCTATCTGATTGGCGTCGACTACACCATGAACCCGCCTTCAGAGGTGTGCGTGGCGTGCGGCAATGTTGGCGTTTTTACCGGAGATCAGTCAGCGAAGGGGCTGTGGGCTTACCTTCTCGCTTTCATGCAAAACGGCCCAGAGGGCTTGCCGAAGCCGGCTCTGCCGGCCCCACGACTAAGCCGGGCACAGGAAACGCTCAAACCGTATCGGGATTGGTATACCGGCTTGCGGCGCAAGCTCGCTCAACCCAACGGCATATTGAAAGCGCCTATTACCATCCCGCTTTGGTTATTTTTGCTGTTGATTGAAGCGTATCCGGACAGCGTCGAGGCCTTCATTCAATACAACGTGCCGTACGCGCAGTTTCCAAAGGAGATCGACAGGTTGTGCGGTTTTGATTAAAAGAGCCAGTCGTCAATCCCGTGAACGATAAACGCATTTAGCCGGAACCATTGCCGAGCCTGATTAATTCCGGCCAAAGGGTCGACCTATCGCATGCGCATCCCATCCAACAGCAAATCCGTCATGAACTCCGCCACAGCCTGCTGCCTGGCCACGTCTGGCATCTGGCGCGTGAAACGTTCGATGATCGCAATTAGCGACTGACCGAACCACTCGGGCGATATCTCCGGCCGGAAAAGTCCCGCCTGCTGCTCAGCCCTGACGTTCTCGGCGATCAGGACGACCAGTTCATCCTTGAGCGCCTCGGCCGCCTCGGCCTGGAAAAAGCCGATGCGCGTGAGGTTCGGGTCTTCCTGCAGGATGGCAAGCAGCGTCCCTATACCCTGCCGGATGCGGTTGACCAGGGCTTCGCCCTGCAGGTGGCCGGGGAGCCGTGCCTCGCTGATCGCCCGGCGCAGCCGCTGGGCAAACAAGCCCACCAGCTCGTCATAGGCCGCCTGCTTGCTGGTGAAGTATTGGTAGAACACGGGCTGGGTCACGCCGGCGCGGGCGACGATGTCGCTGACGCGGGTGTGCTGGAAGCCTCGTTCGGCGAATTCGGCCGCGGCGACGGCCAGGAGGTGTAGCCGTGTGCGCTCTCCCTTGGTGAGACGCCTTTCCTGCGGTGCCGAATCGGGTAGTGCCATGATCATCGCGGAAAAATACTACCTATCCACGCTTTCCGCCACTGCAACAGGATCAAATGGTCGCACGCTGTTCCTGGCGGCACGCCCGCTTACCGTCTCTCGTCATACTGATGAAGCCCACCGTCGCTCGTCACAGTGTTGAAATCAGTTGAAATCCCCGTATCGCTTGAGACACTTAATTGGCGCGCCCGAGCAGTAAAGTACGCCTATCGTCCGGCGTCTGGCGCAGTGCCGCCGCCGGTCGACCTAGGAGCAAGATCATGAAGCGGTTTACAGGCCGGGTGGCCATTGCGGCGTTGGCGCTGGCGGTTGCCGGCGGGCCAGCAGTGGCTGGCGGGCGTGGCGGGAATTGGGGCGGCTATGGTGGCGGCTATGGCAGCGGCTATCACCATCATCACGGCGGCGGCGGTGGCAGCAGTTCCAGCGGTTGGTGGATTGGCGGCGCCTTTGCGCTGGCGACGGTCGGGCTGCTGCTGGCGGCCAATTCGGGGCCTTCCTACGTACAGACCGGCGTTTATTCCTCTGGGGTGGGCTATACGAGTCCGCCGCTGTATGCCGCGCCCGTGTATGGCGCGACGATCTATGAAGCCGCGCCGGTCTACAACGCCCCGGTTTACGAAGCGCCGCCGGTTGCCTATTCGACGCCGGTGCCTCAGTACGCGCCCGTGCAATACGAGTCCGCGCCTCCAGTCAATGTCGCCCAGGCGAACGCCACCTCGGAGTGCCAGCGTTGGGCCATGAACCAGAGCGGTTACGATCCTGCCACCATCACCCAGTGGACCACCCAGATCATGGTGGATACCTACAACCGCGCCCTGGATTCCTGCATGACCAGCCGCGGATATCGCGCCAACTGACGGGCGCGGTATCGGGTATGTCCAGCTATCCTGACGCGCCAACCTGCATTCGCTGACAGCCGGCGCGCTCCTAGCAGCTCTTTTAGCGGCGCCAGCCGCTCTTTCAGCGGCGCCAGCCGCGCCAGGCAAACCCCAGGCCGATGACCAAGAGCACACTGGCCGGCAGCACCCAGACAAATCCCGAGTCCGTATAGACGACCTGTTCAATGGGATCGTAGTAGCGGCCCAACTCGTTGAATTCCCACCGCAGATATTGCGCGTACCAGGCGTAGAAAAAGACGGCGGACAGGGCAAGGCTTACCAGCGCGGCCACGCGGGCAAACGCGACGCCGCGATGAGCGCGAACGATGCCCTTCCAGGCCAGGCAGCCGCATCCGGCCACCCCGGCCAGAACCAACCAGTCGCCGACTTCAGCGAGCATCGCCTGCCTCCAGTTCGGCCAGGAATGCCGCCGCTTCGGCCCATTGATGCTCACTGAAGACGTGCAACCCCGCGCCACGCAGCAATTGCGCGGTCACGCCCATGCCGGGCTGACGGCGGCCCGCGAAATGGCCGTCGTAGACATAACTGCTGCCGCAGGACGGACTGCCCTCTTTCAGCACGGCCATACGAATATCTCGCGCGTGCGCTGCCGCCAGCGCCTCGTGCGCGCCGTGCAGGAAAGGCGCCGTCACGTCGTCGCCCGTGATCGCCACGACACGGGCGCGGCCGGACAGCACCGAGGCCGCGTCTTCTCCGGGGACAATCTCCGCCGGGGGCCGTGGGATCGGCATACCGCCCGCCACCTCGGGACAGACGGCCACGACACGCCCTTCTTCCCGCCAGCGCACCAGGATGGCATCGTCATGCGTCACGCCGCGTCCGTCGTAACGCACGGGGTTGCCGAGGAGGCAGGAGCTGATCAGAACACGATGCATGGGAGAGTGAAATCGGCGAATGGCGGCAGTGGGCGGCGCGGCCGGCAGGTGACACAAGCCGGCATCATAGATCAGGGCCGAAGGGACTGCGCCGTCGTCACGCGTCGCCTACGACCCACTCAATCACGCGCGAAGCGCCGGATCGCAGTCAGCGCGTTGATCGCCATGTTCAAGCGCGACCGGGGCGTAACGCCCGGCCAGCATCGAAAGCAAACGGGCGCGCAAGGTCCCGTCTGAAACTTTGCTCGATGCTGGCCGGCGGCGGGCCAGACGGTCCGCGGCTTCAAGCCTGGTCGGTTTTCTTCGCGGTCTTGCGCGGCGCCGTCTTGCGAGCCGTCGTTTTGCGCGCCGGCTTGGAAGCCTTGGCGGGCTCAGCGTCGGAAGCGGGCGAAGCCTCAGGTTGGGCCGTCGTGCTCTCCGGTTTGGATTGCGCCTTGGTCGTGGTCTTGCGAGCCCCGCGGGCGGACTTGGCGGCGGACTTTGCAGATGCAGCTTCGGAAGCGGATGCGGAAGTTGTTTTGGAAGCGGCGTCCGGCCGGGTCTCGAGACCCGAGCGCGGCGCGCCGGCGAAGGGATCTGGCGCCTCGCCCCGGCGTTCCCGTTCGGTGTTGGCCGGCGGTGCGACGAACGTCCACTCGGCAACATTTGCGACGGGCGGCGGGCCGGAGACCAGCGCCGACTGCGGCGGCGGAGGCGCCGGCCGCGTGAAGGCGGACGGCGCCACGTCTTCGTGCTGGCGAGCCGGCGCCT
>DMTA01000207.1 GCA_003454835.1 Achromobacter sp.
GCCTGGCACATGGCGCGCACGTTGGGCACGATCCCCGCGCGGACGTGGTTGGGGCTTTCCTCGACGTAGGAGGTGTGGTCTTCGAACACCACGATGCGATCGGGGTCCACCAATCGCAAGGGCCGTTTGACCCGCGCATGCAGCATATGGGCGGCCATGCCGGAGTAGTACTCATGGATGAAGCGCCAGTCCGCGCGCAGAAAGACGCCGTCCCCCCTCTGCGGATTGTCTGTCGTAGCGGACGTTTGCAAGAGATGGCGCACGACGATCTTTTCGAACAGGGTGCGCGGCGGCTCGGCGGATGGCGCGAGGCAAGCGGCGAGAGCGCCGGCATCCGACGCGTCAGCTGCTGGACGGCCGGACCCCGGATGGCCGGACCCCGGCGACACATCCCGCAGTTGTGCCTGCCCGAAAGCCAGCAATCCGCCCGCCCTGACAATCGCCGCCGCCAGCGCGTCGCGCNNGATGCGCTCGAAGCTCTCGGCGATCACCAGCCGCACGCCGGCGGACTTCTCCGCCATCGGGCTGTGCTCGCGCGACGAGCCCTTGCCGTACCGCTTGCCCGCGACGACGACGTTGACGCCCGACTGCCGGATCGCGTCGACGCCGATAGGCTGGGTGTCGCCCGCCCGATAACCCGTGTACGGATACCGGCCCAGCTTCTCGTCGAAGTGGGTCAGGATCGGCACCGGCGTGATCTCGTCGGTGGAGATATCGTCGCGCAACGGCACAGCGTCGGGCAGCGTCAGCGCCGTGCCACCGAGTTGCGCGGTCACGCGGGCCGGATCCAGCGTCAGGAACAGCAGACGGGCCGGGGTGTCGAGTACAGATACGGCAGTCATGGCAATCCGGTCATTCGATGGTGACGCCCGCCGCCTTGACGAGCGTCTGGCTCTTGGTGATTTCGGCGGCCAGCGTCTGCGCCGCCTGTTCCGCCGTGGTGCCTTGCGACACAAAGCCCTGCGGCGACAGCGTCTTCAGCACCGCCGGCTCCTGCATGGTCTTGTGCGTGGCGGTCTGCAACTTCTGCACGACATCGGCGGGCAGCCCGGCCGGCCCGATCAGCGAAATCCAGGCATCGTACGAATAGCCCTTCACCCCGGCCTCGTCCAACGTCGGCACGTTGGGCAGGATGGCCAGGCGGTCGGGCGTGCTGACGGCGAGTGCGCGCAGCTTGCCCGCCTGCACCTGCGCCAGTACGGACGGGGTGGCCAGGAAGGCGACCTGGATCTGTCCCGACATCACGTCGGTGATGAGCGCATTGCCGCCCTTGTACGGGATGTGCATCATGTCGACGCCCGCCTTGGACTTGAGCAGCTCGCCGGCCAGGTGCAGCACGCTGCCGGTGCCGGACGAGCCGTAGTTGATCTTGCCAGGCTGCGCGCGGGCTGCCTTCAGCAGGTCGTCCATCGTCTTGTACGGCGAGTTCTCCGCCACCACGACCACCAGCGGCGTCGTGCCGATGACCGAAATCGGCGTGATGTCCTTGACCGTGTCGTAGGGCAAGCTCTTGTACAGGCTGGGGTTGATGGCGTGGTTGGACGACACGATGCCCAGCGTGTAGCCGTCGGGCTTGGCCGACACCAATTGCCGCGTGCCCGGGATGCCGGCCGCACCGGCCAGGTTTTCCACGATCATGGGCTGGGCCAGCGTCTTGCCGAGGTTCTCGGCCACGACGCGCGCCACCACGTCGGCGGTCGATCCGGGCGACGTGGGCACGATGAGGCGGATGGGATGGTCCGGGTAGCGGGCGGCGGATGCGGCCGCAGCCGCGCACGCGGCGCCAAGCGCGAGCGCACAGCTCGCGAGCAATCTGGTGGGGGTCATGATGTCTCCGTATAGGACGCAGCGGGGTCTGGATGCCCCGTACCGGCGATGAACGCGCTTTGACTATACGAAGACGGCCGTCAACGGCGAAGTGTCATATCGGCAGCCCCGCCATCGCGAATGGCGACGACGCAGCGTCGGCGATGGTGGCCGCGATGGCGATGGCCGGCCGCTCCGGTCGCTGCGCCGCTGCGCAGCTTGCAGCGTCCCCGGCCAGCGCGGCCTGTCAGCCCTGCTGCGCCAGGAACCGGACCAGCTTGCCCGCCGTCGCCGACAACTGCGCCTGGTTCGGAAACACGATGCAAAGCTGGCGACGTGCCCACTCATCGGAAAGGGGACGCACCACCACGTCCAACGCCTGCAAGTACAGCTCGGCGACCTGCTGCGGCATCACGGCGATGCCCAGCCCGGCGTGTGTCATCCGGCACAGCGCGTCCAGGCTGGCCACGCGGATCTTCACCGACAACGTCTTGCCCAGCTCGGCGGCTCGCGCCGCCATCAATTGCGTCAATGCGCTGTTCTCGCGCAGGCCCACGAAAGTCTCGTCGGCGATTTCCTGCAGGCTGAGCTGACGCGCCGACGCCTTGGGGTGCGTGGACGGCAGCATGACCGCCAGCCGGTCTCGGCGGTAAGGCAGCTGTTCCAGCCCGTCGGCGCCCGCGATCTGGTTGCAGATGCCGAAGTCGGCCGCGCGCTCGCGCACCAGACGCAGGACATCCGGGCTGTGCTGCTCTTCCAGGTCGATGTCCACATCGGGAAACAGCCGCTGGAACGCGGCCACGTCCTCGGGCAGAAACTGCACGATGGCCGATAGGTTCGCCACCACGCGCACGTGCCCTTTCACGCCCTCATAGAAGCGCGACAGCTCCGCCCCCATCGCCTCGACGTCGCCGATGATCTGGCGCGCGTGGCGCAGGACGGTCTGCCCGGCGGGCGTCACCGAAACGCCACGGGTGTGCCGGGCGATCAGCGGCAGGCCGATCAACGCTTCCATGTCGGCGATGCGCCGGCTGACGGCGGAAGGCGCGATGAACTCGCGCTCGGCCGCCCGCGCGATGCTGTTCTCCTGGCAGACCGCCACAAAAAGGCGCAGCGAGGTCAGGTCGAGTTTGCGGAGGATGCTTTCCATGGCGGATCCAGCGGGCGGCGGGGACCGCCCCCGCATTGACGGGGGATCGTACACCACGCCTCCCGCCACGCCAGGATAGTCACGCGGCCCAGATCGCGGGGCCGGGGCTTCTCCCCAGCGAGGTCAGGCCGAAGGCGCGCACGGCCGCCTCGCCAACGTAGCTCAAGCCGCCATCCGGCCCTTGCCTGCGCGATACCGCTCCCACAGCGTCGCCTGCTTGCCGCGCGCCTGTTCCACGCTCTTTTCCTTCACATGCCCATACCCGCGGATCGCGTCCGGCACGTTAGCCAGTTCCAGCGCCGCATCGCGGTTGCCGGCGTCCAGCGTGCGGGCGAACTCCTCGGCCAGCGCCAGATAATCCGCCGCAAGCTGGCGTTCCATGCGGCGTTCGGCCGTCCTGCCGAAGACGTCCAGCCAGGTGCCGCGCACGCGCTTCATCGGCGCGAGCAACCGGAAGGCCGTTTCCATCCACGCCCCATACGCGCGCTTCTGCGGACGGCCCCGCGCATCGCGCCGAGCCAACGCCGGCGGCGCCAGGTAGTAGCGCAGCGCGTAGTCGCGGCCCGGTTCGCCTTCGAACTGCGCGCGCAGCCGGTCCTTGAACGCGGGGTCGGCATGCAGCCGCGCCACTTCGTACTCGTCCTTG
>DMTA01000205.1 GCA_003454835.1 Achromobacter sp.
CCCCGGCCCAACGCCCGGCGCCTCAGCAGCGCCCGGCTCCCGCAGCGGCCCCGGCCAGCAGCGGCGCCAACCTGGCGGACATGGACGACGATATTCCGTTCTAAGCATCGCCCCGCTACGCGTTATGGTCGTTCAAAACCCCGGCTTTCAATGGAAGGCCGGGGTTTTTGCTTTTGAGGAATGCGGGGTCACGCAGCGACGCTTCAGGGTTTGGGGACGGCGCGCGTTTGCGATGCCCTACGCAGTGGCGGGCTGAAACGCTTCCACCAGAAAATCGATAAACGCCCGCGCGCGGGCCGTCTGGTTGCGGCGCTGCGGGTAGTACACAAACAAATCCGCCGACGGCAGCGTGAAGTCGGGCAGCACCACCCGCAGCCTGCCGCTTTCCAGATACTTGGCCAGATCCCATTCCGACCGGATGAGGATGCCGTGACCGTCCAGGGCCCAGCCCAGCACGATGTCGCCATCGTTGCTGGATAGCCCGCCTTCCACCTTCACCACTTCCACGCGGCCTTGGTGCGTGAATCGCCAGACGCCGTGTGCCTCGTCATTTTGCCGGTGCAGAATGCACTGGTGATGCGCGAGGTCGGCCAATGTTGCCGGCGTGCCGTGCGCCTTCAGGTAGCGGGGCGACGCGCACAGAAAGCGCCGGTTGGTCATGATGCGTCGGGCGGCCAGGCGCTTGTCTGGAAGTTCGCCGAAGCGGATGGCCAGATCGAAGCCGCCCTCCACGAGGTCAATGGGCCGGTCCGTTACCTCCAGTTCAACCTGCACTTGCGGATAGCGCTTCGCAAAATCCGAGACCAGCGGTGCGATGGTCGTGCGGCCGAACCCCAGCGTGGCGTTGACGCGGATCAGGCCGCGCGGCTGGGCGCTGCTGCTGGACACCACGTCTTCCATCTCGCGCAGGTCTGCCAGGATCCGGGTCGCATAGGCCAGGTAGGTCTCGCCTTCGTTGGTCAGGCTGATGCTGCGCGTGGTGCGGTTGACCAGCCGCACGCCCAGGCGCTTTTCCATGAGCGCCAGCCGCTTGCTGGCCGCCGGTGGCGTCAGATCCAGTTGCCGCGCCGCCGCGGACAGGCTGCCCAGCCGGGCGATCAGCACGAAGAACTGCAATTCGGAGGCGAGGTCGGCTTTCACTGAAAGTAAATAATCAAATGAACTTGGGTGAATTCTAGGGCAGGGATGCGCCACTAACCTATCGATTCCCGACGCGATCCAACCGGAGACAAACCATGAGAATCGTCGACATCCGCGAGCAGACCTTGCCCATCAGTTCGCCCATCCGCAACGCCTACATCGACTTCAGCAAGATGACGCTGAGCCTGGTCGCCGTGATCACCGACGTGATCCGTGACGGCAAGCCGGTGGTTGGGTACGGCTTCAATTCGAATGGGCGCTATGGACAGGGCAAGCTCATGCGCGAGCGCTTCATCCCGCGCGTGCTGGAAGCGGACCCGGACACGCTGGTGGACGCCACGGGGCGCAACCTGGACCCGCACAAGGTCTGGGACGCGATGTTCAAGAACGAGAAGCCGGGCGGTCACGGCGAACGATCGGTGGCGATCGGCACCATCGATATGGCCGTGTGGGACGCGGTCGCGAAGATCGAAGGCAAGCCGCTGTTCCAGTTGCTCGCCGAACGCTATGGCACTGGCCAGCCGGACCGGCGGGTGTTCGTGTATGCGGCAGGCGGCTACTACCATCCGGGTCAGGACCATGCCGCGCTCAAGGACGAAATGCGCAGCTATCTCGACCGCGGCTATACGGTCGTGAAAAAGAAGATCGGCGGCGCGTCCCTGGACGAGGATCTGCGCCGGATCGACTCGGTGCTGAGCGTGCTGCAGGATGGTCAGAAGCTGGCCGTTGACGCGAACGGACGGTTCGACCTGGACACGGCGATTGCCTACGCCAAGGCCCTGTCGCAATACGACCTCTTCTGGTACGAGGAGCCGGGCGATCCGCTGGACTTCGAGCTGCAGGCGACGCTGCGCAATTACTACGACAAGCCCATGGCGACGGGCGAAAACCTGTTTTCGATGCAGGATGCGCGCAACCTGATCCGCTATGGCGGCATGCGCGCCGATCGCGATTATCTGCAGTTCGATTGCGCGCTCAGCTACGGGCTGGTGGAGTATCTGCGCACGCTCGCGATGCTGCATCAGCACGGGTGGTCTGCAAGTCGTTGCGTGCCGCATGGCGGGCATCAGATGTCGCTGAACATCGCGGCGGGGCTGGGTCTGGGCGGTAATGAGAGCTATCCGGATCTGTTCCAGCCCTTTGGCGGCTTTCCGGACGGGGTGAAGGTGGAAGCCGGCTACGTCACGATGCCGGACCTGCCGGGCATCGGCTTCGAAGGCAAGTCCGATCTGTACGCCGTGATGCAGGCGCTGTCGGCCTGATTGCCGGCCGCGGCGGTTCCCGTTGGTCGCGCCAGCGGGACCGCCGTACAGCACTGATTCAGACCGTCAGAGCGCATCTGGTGTGGCCAACCCACATCACGACATAAACTGTTTCACTTTACCCGCTTGCATCGTCTATCTAGTAGTAGGTAAGATTCATCCCATCGACGCAGCGCAAACAACAAACCGCCCGGCGCCGAAATCAGAAATACAGTAGTACCGCTTTTTTATTTCCTTCGACATCTACCTACAAGTAGATAGCTAACTGAACCGCATACTGCATCTAAAACTGGAGATTGACCATGAAGACCCTCGTATCTGCCCTGATTCTTTCCGCTTCCTTCATCGGCGCCGCTCAAGCTGGCGAATTGGACTATCCGCCCGAATTGAACACCCAAAGCACCGTAACCCGCGCTCAAGTGCAGCAAGAACTGGCCGCCGCCCGCGCCAACGGTGAACTGGTGTTCGGTGAAGAAGGCTACGCCGCCGCCCCGATCGCTTTCACCAGCGACAAGAGCCGCGCTCAGGTCAAGCAAGAANNGACCGACGGTGGCGAACTGGACTACCCGCCCGTTCAAGGCTGATTTTTTTGACCGAACATCTATCTATAGATAGATAGCTTCAACTCACAACCACGCAGCAACTGCAGCAACTCAACCATTCTGGAGATTTCTCATGAAGACCCTCATTTCCGCCCTCATCCTTTCCGCTTCCTTCATCGGCGCTGCCCAAGCCGGCGAACTGGACTATCCGCCCGAACTGAACAACCAAAGCACGTTGACCCGCGCTCAGGTGCAGCAAGAACTGGCCGCCGCCCGCGCCAATGGCGAACTGGTGTCCGGTGAAGAAGGCTACGCCGCCACCGCCTTTGCTCACGCTGGCGACAAGACGCGCGCCCAGGTCAAGCAGGAACTGGCCGCCGCCCGCGCCCAAGGCCTGACCGATGGCGGCGAACTGGACTACCCGCCCGTGCAAGGCTGAAGCAGATGGCAATCAAAGCGGACCCCGGGGGCGGGATTCTTGTCCCGGCCGGAGTCCGCTGACACGGTCGGTGACATGGAATGGCCCGCTCGGTGACTGCCGGTAAGGGACCCTCCCAATGACGAACCGATCTATTAGTAGGTAATATGCCGCCATGGATACCCCGACTTCCAATACCACTCGCGAATTGCTTCTGGCGCACGCCGAGAAGCTGATCCGCATGCGCGGATGCAACGGCTTCAGCTACCGCGACCTGGCTGAACATGTGGGCGTCAAGACGTCCAGCATCCATTACTACTTTCCAGGCAAGGACGACCTGCTGTACGAAGCGGTCGAAGCCTACAGCACGCGCGCACTCGGCGCGGTGCGCGGTATCGATACCACGCAGCCCGCGCAGGCGCAGCTTGAAAAATATCTTTCGATGATGGAATCCGCCGCGTGCGGCTCCGGTGAGCTCTGTCTGGGCGGCATGTTGGCCGCGGACGTGATGAGTTTGTCGGAACGGGTCCGCGGCGCGCTGCAGGGATTCTTCCGCGCGCACGAGGCGTGGCTGGCCCGCGTGCTGGCCGAAGGCGCTGCGCAGGGCACGCTGAAGTTTTCCGGCACGCCCGAAGCGGCGGGGCGGGCGGTGTTTGCGACGATCCAGGGCTGTCTGCTGGTGTCGCGCCTGTTCCAGCAGCCGCCCGCGTTGTGCGAAGCGATCAGCGCGCTTTACGTCGAATGCGAAGGCAAGACGGGCCACGGCGCCTGAACGCCACGCGCTGATTTCGCTGTTCAGAGTTTCACGGCCGCCTCGCTGATGCAGGCGGCCGTTGTGTTTGAGCGCGTCGTCCGGGGGGCCTGAATGCCGGGCCGGCAAATGGCAGCGCAACGAGCCGGCGGCGGCACTCGTGGCGCAGCGTTACGTCAACGCGCGAGCCATGTCGGTGCTGGAGCGCTCCTGCACGCCAAGGTCCCGCATGCGTTGCAGAAAGCTCGACTGTGCGTTCGCAAAGCCCGCGACGGGACTCATGCAGTCCGTCAGCAGCACGATGCGCGACAGGTTGCCGCCGGGCAGGTGCTCGGCCAGGTGTTCGACCGTGGCCTTGACGCAATGGCTGCCCGCCTCGCCCGCGACCAGAATCAAATCGGCGCGGTCCAACGAGTCGAGCAGGCCGCAGTTGAGCTGGCTGCGCGGATCGTCGGCGTCGGGCACCTCGGCCATCAGCGCGCTGTAGTGTTCGGTCCAGGGGTTGGCGCCCTTGGGCACCTTGCGCACGATGAACTGGCGTTCTTCTTCCCAACGACCATACGCGGCGCGCACGTCGGGATGCACGTTATGGCCCCACGTGCCGATCTCGCAATGCACCGGCCACGCCATCAGCGTGTAGCGGCCACGTGCTTCGAGTTCATCCAGGTAGTTAAGCGTGCGCGGCAGGTCGTCGTCATGGCGCGGCACGAATTCGCCGGCGCGCAATTGCGCCGCCGTGATCGGCGTGAAGGGCGCGATCGGGTCACCATTGCCCGCCCGCCAGAATGTGGGGTGCGCAATGTCCAGACGATGATGCGAATCCAGCGTGACCGTGATCGACGAGAGCACTGGGGCCGTGGCGTCGATGAACCGCGCCAGCCGCTGCATGTCTGCGTGGGCGCCTGCGATGGGCAGCGCGGGCGCAACCGCCAGGCCGGTCAGCGGGTCGAGCGGCCGGTACGACTCGGGCAAGTCGCAGAAATCGTTTTGCGGGTCGACGATCAGCAGGTGAATGGTGCGCGGCATGATGGGGGGGCGGGGTCTTAGAACAGCACGAGGTGTTCGGCGCGGTCGGGCAACTGGCGCAGCAGCAAGCGCCATTGGCGCCAAAGGATGGACGATACGCCTAATGCGCCTAAAGGAATAAGAATCCACATGGCCTGCTCCTGTCAATATTCGCACGGTCGTGCGAAATTAAGTGAAAGTAAAGCCGGCACGACGCCGGCTCCGGGGGGGCTACTCGATGTATTTGAAGCTGCGATATGTGGAGATAAGCCGTTCGTAGCCGGCCTTCACGCGTTCGTGCGCCTTCGGGTCGCGCAGGAACCGCGCGTCGTGCATCAGGCCGATCATCAGGCTGTAGACCTCAAACACCAGTTGTTGCGGGTCTGTGTCGGGGCGCAGATGGCCGGCTTCTAGCGCCTGGTTCACCGTGCGCACCATCGCGGCCCGCCAGCGCTTCAGGTTGTGTTCCAGCACCGCGCGCAGCGGCGAGTCGACGTCGTCGTATTCAAATGCGCCGGCCACGTAGATGCAGCCGGTCAGCGTCTCGACATTGCTGGCGCGGTCGATCCACAGCGACACCAGCGCGTTCAGGCGCGGCAGACCGCGCGGGTAAGCCATGGCCGGCGTGAAGACCGCTTCGACAAAGCGCCGGTCGTATTCGTCCAGCACCGCCTGCTGCAGGGCTTCGAGCGAGCCGACGCGCGAGAAGACGCCGCTCTTGCTGATGCCGAGCCGCTTGGCGACCTGGCCCAGTGAGAGGCTTTCCATGCCTTGCGCGGCGGCCATGTCGAGCGCCGTGTTCACGATGGCCGCGTAGGTGAGTTCGCTTTTCTCGGTTTTTGCTGTCATGGCCGAAATTTAGCACGATCGTGCGAAAAACTGGCGATTATTAATCGGGGGGGGATCGGCAGAAGGATAGCGGCGTCGTTCGCGCCTTCGACGCCGATGCAAACCGCAAACCGCAAACCGCAAAAAAAAACCGGACGGCATTGCCGTCCGGCCTGGTCAAACGTGGCGTTGAATCAGGCGCGCGCGGCCTTGTACTCCAGGCGGTACTTGTGCAGCAGCGGCTCGGTGTAGCCGTTGGGCTGCGTCAGGCCTTCGAACACCAGGGCGCAAGCGGCCTTGAATGCCAGCGACGTGTCAAAGTTGCCGGCCATCGGCTGGTAGAGCGGGTCGCCCGCGTTCTGCCCGTCGACGACCTTGGCCATGCGCTTGAAGGTCTCGGTGACCTGATCGCGGTTCGTGATGCCGTGGCGCAGCCAGTTGGCGATGTGTTGGCTGGAGATACGCAGCGTGGCGCGGTCTTCCATCAGACCCACGTTGTGGATGTCGGGCACCTTCGAGCAGCCCACGCCCTGGTCGATCCAGCGCACTACGTAGCCGAGGATGCCTTGCACGTTGTTGTCCAGTTCCTGCTGGATGTCTGCGGCGGACCACTTGGCGGGATCGCCGACCGGCACCGTGAGCAGGCCATTGAGCAGGTCGTCGCGCTCGCTGTCCAGCTTCGTGCGTTCGAGTTCCTGCTGGACCGCCTGCACGTCGACCTGGTGGTAATGCAGCGCATGCAGCGTGGCGGCCGTGGGCGAGGGCACCCAGGCGGTATTGGCGCCAGCCTTGGGATGCGCGATCTTCTGTTCGAGCATGGCGGCCATCAGGTCGGGCATGGCCCACATGCCCTTGCCGATCTGGGCGCGGCCGCGCAGGCCGGCATCCAGGCCGACCAGCACGTTGTTGCGCTCGTACGCGGTGATCCACGCGCTGGACTTCATGTCGCCCTTGCGCAGCATGGGGCCGGCTTCCATGCCGGAGTGCATTTCGTCGCCGGTGCGATCCAGAAAGCCCGTGTTGATGAAGGCGACGCGCGAGGCGGCGGCTTCGATGCAGGCCTTCAGGTTGACGCTGGTGCGGCGCTCTTCGTCCATGATGCCCATCTTCAGCGTGTTGCGCGGCACGCGGATCAGGTCTTCGACGCGGTCGAAGAGTTCGCTGGCGAATGCGGCTTCGGCGGGGCCGTGCATCTTGGGCTTCACGATGTAGACGGAACCCGTGCGTGAATTGAGCTTGAACTTGCGGTCCTGCACCGCGGCCAGGCTGGTGACGACGGCATCGAGGATGCCTTCGGGAATTTCCTGGCCGTCGCGGTCCAGCACGGCCGGGTTGGTCATCAGGTGACCCACGTTGCGCACGAACATGAGCGAGCGGCCATGCAGCGTCAGTGCGGAGCCGTCCGGGCGCGTGTAGTTGCGGTCGGCGTTGAGCTTGCGGGTGAAGGTCTTGCCGCCCTTGGTGACGTCCTCGGTCAGGTCGCCCTTCATCAGCCCCAGCCAGTTGCGGTAGATCTGCACCTTGTCGTCGCCGTCGACGGCCGCGACCGAGTCCTCGCAGTCCATGATGGTGGTGAGCGCGGCTTCGACCACCACGTCTTTCACACCCGCCGCATCGGTGGCGCCGATGGTGCTGGCGCGGTCGATCTGGATCTCGAAATGCAAGCCGTTGTTCTTGAGCAGGATCGCCGTGGGAGCGGACGCGTCGGCTTGGTAGCCGACGAATTGCGTGCCCGTCTTCAGGCCGGTCGCGCCCGTGGCAAGCGCCACGCGAAGCTGGCCGCCTTCGACCGTGTAGCCCTTGGCATCCGCGTGAGAGCCTTGTGCGAGCGGCGCTGCGGTGTCCAGGAAGCTGCGCGCGCGGGCGATGACGGCGGCGCCACGTTCCGGGTTGTAGCCCTTGCCCGTATCGCCGGGCGTGGCCGGGATGGCGTCGGTGCCGTACAGCGCGTCGTACAGGCTGCCCCAGCGCGCATTGGCGGCGTTCAACGCATAGCGGGGATTGGACATTGGCACGACAAGCTGCGGGCCGGCCTGCTGGGAAATTTCAGTGTCGACGTTGTCAGTCGTGGCGCGCACGCTCGCGGGCTGCGCAAGCAGGTAGCCGATGCCTTCGAGGAATTTGCGGTACGCGGCGGGATCCGTGATGGGGCCGGGGTGGGCGCGATGCCAGGCATCCAGTTCGGCTTGCAGGCGGTCGCGTTCTGCGAGCAGGGCTCGGTTCTTCGGGGCCAGATCATGCACCAGGGCCGCGAAGCCTTGCCAGAAGGCGTCGGCCTCCAGGCCGGAACCGGGAAGCGCTTCCTGTTCGATGAATTGACTGAGATTGGCCGCCACTTGCAGGCCGTGGTGCTGGATGCGTTGAGTCATGCGGGTCTCTGGCGATGAGTAAGGCTGACCGGCGCAGCGCGCCGGGTGAGGGGTGCTGACATCATCGTCCGCGACCGCGCCGATGTCCATACGGAAACCCGCTGGTCATACCAGTTTGTGCGGTGCGCGGCGGGCAGAGCGCCGATTTTTATGGTTTGATATCAGCCACTTACCTAGGCAAGGCCGAGCCGCGCAAGCGCCGACCACGCATGGTCATACCACTGGTGCGGAGTTTGCATGCACGCGGAAATTGAAGAAAAGCCCCGGCAGGTGGCCGATGAAGTCGCCGAACGGATCGAACGCCTGATTCTGGACGGCGTGCTCAAGGCGGGCCAGGCCCTGCCGTCCGAACGGCGTCTGACCGAAAAGCTGGGCGTGTCGCGCACGGCGCTGCGCGAGGGCCTGAAACTGCTGCGCGCACGCGAGATCATCCATACGGCGCAAGGCAAGGGTTCGTTCGTTGCGCAGATATCGAAGGTGGACGCCGGTCCACTGATGCACCTGTTTAATTCGCAGCCGCGCACCCTGTATGACTTGCTGGAAGTGCGGTCGCTGCTGGAGGCTGAATCGGCGCGGCTGGCGGCCATCCGCGGGACCGAGGCCGATTTCATCATGATCCGGCGCCGGTATGACGAGATGGTGTCCGCGCAGGGCGCCGCCACCGACACCGCCACGCACGCGCATCTGGACCACGCCTTTCATCTGGCGATCTGCGAGGCCTCGCACAACCCTGTGCTGGTGCATACGCTGCAATCGCTGACGGATCTGCTGCTGGGATCGGTGTTCGCGTGCGTGAACAACCTGTACCACCGCGAGCCCGAAAAGCGCCAGATCGACCGCCAGCACACGCGGCTGTTCAACGCCGTGATCGGGCGCCAGCCCGAGCAGGCGCGCAAGGCCGCGGCCGATCATGTCGACAGCGTGCGCCAGAGCCTGTCGGATATCGAACAGGAAGAGCAGCGTCTGGTGCGCGCGACGCTGCGCCTGGAAGGCTGGACGTAGCGACGCGCGCCGCCGGTGACGATGCCGGCGGCGGTGATGATGGACTCAGCGATCGGCCACGGCGCACCCGGCCAGCGCCAGCGGTTTGCCCGCGTAAATCCGGCCGAAACGATTGTTGAGCAATGCGTCAAGGCCAATCGCCTCTTGCCCGACGAAGCCCTGCTGCGGTAGAACGCCGTGCGCCACCAGATCCAGGGCCGCGCAAATGCCCGCGGCCGTGGACAACTGGATTGCGCTCAGGCGATGGCCGTCGACTTCCGCGCCGAAGACACGAATCGGATAGGACTCTTCTTCCAGACGGCCGTGGCGGTAGCCGGAGGCCGATGCCTGGATGACGATCACGTCCTGTTCGGTGGTGGGGATGGCCGACTCGAAGATGTCCTTGAGCAGGTCGCGGCGGTCGCGCAGGCGCAGGTCGTTGAGCAGCAATTTCATGATGCTGCAATGGCCGGGATAGCGCACCGACTTGTAGTCGACGTTGCGCGCGCGGCCCAGCAACGTGGCGGGCAAGGTGCCCAGGCCGCCGGAGGTGTTGAAGGCTTCGTACTCCACGCCATCCAGCGCGAAGGTTTCGTAGCCTTCCAGCGCGGGCACGCTGGTGAGCTGGCCGTCGACGATCGCCTCGCACGGGTTGCAGTATTCGTTGATCAGCCCTTCGGTGCTCCACGTCAGGTTGTAGCGCAGACTGTTGGAGGGATAGCGCGGCAGCGCGCCGACGCGCATCCGCAAATCAAGCAAGGTGTCGAAGCGGCGCGCCAGCGCGTTGCCGACGATGCCGATGAAGCCGGGCGCCAGGCCGCATTGGGGCATGAGCACGCCGCCGGTGTCATGGGCCAGCGCCTGAATTGCGTGCGTGCTGGCGACGTCCTCGGTCAGATCGAAATAATGCACGCCGGCCTTGGCGCACAAGCCCGCCACCGCGATCGCGCGATGAAACGGCAGCGCATTGATCACCGCGTATGCGCCGTCGATGCAGCGGGCCACGCCGGCATCGTCGCTCACCTGGCGCGTTTCGCAGCCCAGTTCGGCAAGAACGGCCAGCCGGCTCGCGTCCTGGTCCGCGACGAGGACGGAATAGTCGCCGCTGCGTTCCAGCATCAGCGCGATCGCAAAACCGATTTTTCCGGCGCCCAGCAGAACGATGGGCTTGGTGTGCGTGGACATGGTGCGGCTCCTGCAAAGAGAGGGAAGGGAAGTGGCCCCATCCTATGCGGGAGTGCTGTCGATTTGTAGCGGCTAAAGCGTCGAACCGGCTTCAACTCGCGTCGTTATGACTGTTCAAGGGGTTGAATCGTCAAAGAAAAAGCCCCCTGGCTTGTGGCCAGAGGGCTGCCTGGTAGCGATTCACGGCCGGCGCGGCCCGTGGATCAGCTGCCCAGGTGGGGGGGATAGTCCAGGTTGCCGAAGGTCACGAGGCCTTCGGTCTTGGCTTGTGCCAGTTGCGATTCGACTTGAGCACGGCTCAGCGACGTGGCGGAAGCCGAGGCGGCGACGGGCGGGTAGTCCATGTTGCCGAAGGTCACTTGGCCGGCGTTCTTGGCCTGGGCCAGATCGGCTTGGACTTGCTGCGAGGTCAGGCTGGAATGTTGGGCGATGGGGGCGGGGTAGCCTTCTTCGCCGAACGTGTATTGGCCCGAAACCTTGGCTTGTTGCAGTTCAGCTTGAACCTGAGCGCGGGTGGGGGCTTGGTCGGCTTCGGCGGCTTGAGCGCCGGCAGCCAGAACGGACATGGACAGCATCAGTGCGGTAGCAAGGGTTTTCATGGCAGACCTCCGAGTCTTGTGAGCTTGGGATTCGAGCCCCAGGCCTGACTGCCNNACCTGAAAACATCTTTCCAAAATCATGGCTAATCGCATTGAATTGTCCATGTTGGCGCCATGGGTGGCGATATTTCCATTGTGTGACGCGTCAGATTTTCAGGCCGTGGGGGTCGGCTCGACGGCCAAGGGCAGGTCGACCGGAGTAGGGGCGCGCGGCCCGCTCGGGGCGGGCTGAGGCGGACAACGGAGGGGGCGCGGCGAGGGGGCGGCCGCGGGAGAGGGGAGATGAAGCCCGGCCAGCGCGCGGGGCGCCGTGGCCCGCGGACACGTCAGGTCAGCGATTCAGGTCGGCCAACGCGTCGTTGTACTCGGCCTGCGCTTCTTCAAGCTTGCGTTGGGCCTTGTCGATCTTGTCCTGCTTGCCCTTGGCTTTCGCTTCTGTCAGCTCTTGCTGGCGTTCGGCCACTTTGGATTGCTTTTCGCGCACGTCCGCCTCGCGCTGCGATTGCAGGCGGCTATCGGTGCAAGCTGCCTTGGCTTCGGACAGCGCCTTGCGCAG
>DMTA01000211.1:0-336 GCA_003454835.1 Achromobacter sp.
GCAGGCCGGCGGTCCGCAGGACTACGCCGCGGTCAATCAGATCCAGGCCGGCATGACGGCGCGTCCGCTGCTGGTGCCCGTGACCCCGGCCGCCGCGCCGCGCGGCCGCAACGCCGGCAACGCGTTCCCGCAAACCGGCTCCAGTGTCGGCACCGCACCGATCGGCAGTACGCTGCCCATGCCGGCCCCGGCGACCACGGTGCCCGACGGCACCCCCGCCGAGCAGGTCGCGGGCATGGATGCGGCCTCGTTCTTTGCCGTGTTCTTCGACGCGCTGCGCAACAACCCGCCGCACGCCAACGACACGCCCATGCTTGATCGCATGCGCCGTATCGG
>DMTA01000211.1:580-10075 GCA_003454835.1 Achromobacter sp.
AGCCGTTCTCGTATGGCCGCCTGAGCCCGGCCGTGCAGCAGGCGCTGACGGATGCGCAGCCGCTGGCAGGCCGCCGCATTGCCGACAACGTCTCGCGCCTGGCCACGCCGATCAACGGCTGGAACACGGTGCTGACCGGCATCGGCACCTACGGCACCGACTACACGCGCCGCGCCGCCATCGCCTACGCCGGCCTGGGCGCGCCGACGCCGGAAGACGTGCTGTACCCGGTCACCGTGTCTGATTCGAAGGGCCGTCCGCTGGATTCGAACGAAGATTACGTACTGCACTTCGACAAGGGCCAGTTGCCCCCGGCACAGCTCTGGTCGCTGCATGTCTACAACAGCAAGTACGGCTTCGCCGAAAATCCGGCCAATCGCTACGTGATCCGCAGCACCGACGGCCTGAAGTACAACGCCGACGGCTCGCTCGACATCTACGTCCAGCGCCGGGATCCGGGCGAGTCCAAGCGCGCCAACTGGGTCAGCACGCCGGCCGCCGATGGTCCGTTCGTGCTCAGCATGCGTCTCTACGCGCCGCAGAACAGCGCCCTGGACGGGCAGTGGGCGCCGCCGCCGGTCAAGGAAGACTAAGGTCCGGCAAGCGCGTTCTTGATGAACGCGCATCTGCAAAGCCCATCGGGCGCGCGGTTTCAGTAATGGGCCGCGCGCCTTTTCATATATGAGGCGCAAGCTGCGGGACTTGCCTTCACGCGCCGCTCGCTCGTCCCCAATTTTCACGCCGCAAGTCTGCGTTGTTGCCGCCTTACAAACGGCCGAAAGTTCATTTGCTAGGGTGCAAAAAACCAAGCTATACTCTGCGGGTTTGACGCTTGCGGGATAAGAACATGCGCCTAAAAAGGTGCGCCGTTTCCCTCAGGGCCAAGTTAAGCGGGGAAGTTTGATGCGGCAGAACACCATGCAGCAACAGCGGGGTCTGGGGCAGGGGCTTGGACAAGGCGCCCAGCAACATGCGCGGCAAGATGCCGGGCAGATTGCGGGAGAAGGTTCAAAATCCAGTCTGAAACCCGGTCTGAAGCCCAGTCTGGATCAGGATTTGATCGATCCGGACGTGGTGGAAGTTCTGGTACTCAGTGACGCGGATCGCGCGGCACTGAATGCACAAGCGAGCCGCGGGCTCTTGATGGCATTGGCGGCGCAAGGCGCCATGGGGCTCGCAGCAGCAGTAATAGCGGGGGTTGTCGGAGGGGCGGCGGCAGGTTGGTCGGCGCTGGCGGGGGCAGGAGCGTATTTCATACCCAATGCGTTGTTCGCATTGCGCCTGGCTGTCAGCGTTAGGGCCGGTAAGGCCAGTCCCTTTACCTTTCTCTCTGGTGAGTTGATCAAGTTGTTCGCAACGGCGTTGCTGTTGTGGCTGCTTTCGCGTGTGACGCACGACTGGCTTGTGTGGCCTGCCGCGTTGCTCGGTCTGATACTCACATTGAAAGGCTATCTCCTGCTTCTGATGTTCCGCAGGCTGTCTTAGCGCCGAGTAAGTTGCGGCAAACGAAATCGTGGAATCGTCCGGTTCGCAAGGGCCGGGCATACAGCAAATAGGATAGGTTCAAATGGCTGCTGCCAGCGACGTGTCGCCTCAATCCGCGTATATTCAGCATCACTTGGTGCATCTGAACAATACGGGTGAGAAACAGAGCGCTATTGCTCAGTTCGACATCATCAATTACGACTCGTTGTTCTGGTCCGGCCTGATGGGCCTGATCGTCATTTTCTTCCTGTGGCGCGCCGCGCGCCGCGCCACCAGCGGCGTTCCTTCCCGCTTCCAGGCCTTCGTGGAAATGATCGTCGACATGGTCGACGACCAGGCCAAGGGCATCGTCCACAACGCCAAGAGCCGTCTTTTCATCGCCCCGCTGGCCCTGACCGTGTTCCTCTGGATCATCCTGATGAACGCGCTGGACCTGCTGCCCGTCGACCTGCTGCCCTCTATCTGGCGCCTGACCGGCCTGGGTGCTGAGCACGGCGATCCTCTCTATTACCACCGCATTCTGCCGACCGCCGACCTGAACGTGCCGATGGGTATGTCGCTGGGCGTGCTGCTCCTGATGTTCTACTACGGCATCAAGATCAAGCAGCCGGGCGGTTTCGTCAAAGAGCTGTTCACCGCGCCGTTCCATGCGCATGGCCTGGGCGCCATCGTGCTGGCCCCGTTCAACCTGCTGCTGAACCTGATCGAATACGCCGCCAAGTCCGTGTCGCTGGGCATGCGGTTGTTCGGCAACATGTTCGCCGGCGAACTGATCTTCATGCTGATCGCCCTCCTGGGCGGCGCCTGGACCGGCTTCAACGGCGCCAGCATCGGCTTGGGCATCGGCCACATCCTGGCCGGCTCGATCTGGGCAATCTTCCACATCCTGATCGTTCTGCTCCAGGCCTTCATCTTCATGATGCTGACGCTGGTGTATCTCGGCCAGGCTCACGAAGGCCACTGATCCCCCGAATTTCCGGCGTCGGCCACCCGGCCGGCACCGGATAGCAAGATTATCTTGCATTGAGCTGTACCTCTTATTTTTCAATTTTTGACTTCAGATTTCTAACCAAGGAGTTGTCATGACCAACGTCGCTTTCGTTGCCCTCGCTTGCGGTCTTATCATCGGTCTGGGCGCTATCGGCGCTTGCATCGGCATCGCACTGATGGGCGGCAAGTATCTGGAAGCTTCGGCTCGTCAGCCTGAACTGATGAACGCTCTGCAAACGAAGATGTTCCTGCTGGCTGGCCTGATCGACGCGGCATTCCTGATCGGCGTGGGTATCGCCATGCTGTTCGCCTTCGCCAACCCGTTCGTCGGCTAAGGCACCGCCCGCCGGCAAATAGGTGGGTCATGACGCTGGCGGCGATGAGAGCAACGGCTCCATCGCCGATCAGCAAAGTATCGAGTGCTCCGCGACGCCCCTTTCCGGGTGCGGTCGGAGCCGCAAGGTGTTAAAGGAACGACCGTGAATCTGAACGCGACGATCATTTTCCAGATGCTCGTGTTCTTCGTTCTGGGCTGGTTCACGATGAAATTCGTGTGGCCTCCCCTGACGAAGGCGATGGACGAGCGCCGCCAAAAAATCGCCGACGGCCTGGCCGCCGCCGAGAAGGGCAAAGCCGACTTGGCTCAAGCCCAGGCGCGCGTCAGTCTGATCGAGGCTTCTGCCAAGTCCGAAAACCACGCACGCATCATCGAGGCCGAGAAGCAAGCCGCCTCCCTGATCGAGCAGGCCCGCCGCGAAGCGGAAGCCGAACGTGCCCGCATCGTGGCGCAAGCTGCCCAAGATGCCGCGCAGGAAGTCCAGCGCGCCCGCGAAGCGTTGCGCGACGACGTCGCCGCGCTGGCCGTCAAGGGTGCTGAACAGATCCTCAAGCGCGAGGTTGACGCCCGCGCACACGCCGAGCTGCTGAACCAGCTCCGCGCGCAGCTCTAATCCGGGACCGTCATGGCTGAACTTTCCACTGTTGCCCGGCCCTACGCTGAAGCGCTCTTCAGCGCAGCGCGCGACGACAAGGCCGGTTTGCCGGCGTGGGCCGACCTGGTCAGCGTAATGGCTCAGGTCGCCTCCAACCCCGACGTGCGCGAGGCCATGGCCGACCCGCGTCTGGGTGACAAGCAGCGCGTCGAACTGTTTACCGGCCTGATCAAGGCCGATTTTCCGCAGGCCGCCCGTAATTTCATCGAGCTGCTGGTCGAAAACGACCGGTTGCTGCTGCTGCCCGAGATCGCCTCGCAATTCGTCGCGCTGCGGAATCGTCACGAAGGCACGGCGCAGGCGGAAATCACCAGCGCGTTCGAGCTCAGCGATGCCCAGGTCAAGGATCTGGTCGGCGCGCTCGAACAAAAATTCGGCCTCAAGCTCAAGCCCAGCGTTACCGTCGACCCGTCGTTGATCGGCGGCGTGCGCGTGGCCGTCGGCGACCAGGTGCTCGATACTTCCGTACAAGCCCAATTGGTCCGCATGCGCGATCAGCTCGCCGCTTAAGGCTACTAACAGGATTCCAGGAGTCAATATGCAACTCAATCCCTCCGAGATCAGCGAACTGCTCAAGAGCCGCATCGAGGGCCTGGGCGCTTCGGCTGATGTCCGTACTCAGGGCACCGTCGTGTCCGTGACCGACGGTATTACCCGCATCCACGGCTTGTCCGACGTGATGCAGGGCGAAATGCTCGAATTCCCCAACAACGTTTTCGGTCTGGCGCTCAACCTCGAGCGTGATTCCGTCGGCGCCGTTATTCTGGGCGACTACACCGGCGTTTCCGAAGGCGACCAGGTCAAGACGACCGGCCGCATTCTGGAAGTTCCGGTCGGTCCGGAACTGAAAGGCCGCGTGGTCAACACGCTGGGCGAGCCCATCGATGGCAAGGGTCCGGTCAACGCCAAGGAAACCGACATCATCGAAAAAGTGGCGCCTGGCGTTATCGCCCGCCGCTCGGTGTCGCAGCCGCTGCAAACCGGCGTCAAGGCTATCGACTCGATGGTTCCCATCGGCCGCGGCCAGCGCGAACTGATCATTGGCGACCGCCAGACCGGCAAGACCGCCGTGGCCGTCGACACGATCATCAGCCAGAAGGGCAAGGGCGTCACCTGCGTGTACGTCGCTATCGGCCAGAAGGCTTCGACGATCAACAACGTGGTTCGCAAGCTCGAAGAGCACGGCGCGATGGAATACACCATCGTCGTGGCCGCCTCGGCTTCCGACTCCGCCGCCATGCAGTACCTGGCCGCTTACGCCGGCTGCACGATGGGCGAATACTTCCGCGATCGTGGCGAAGACGCCCTGATCGTTTATGACGATCTGACCAAGCAAGCCTGGGCCTACCGCCAGGTCTCGCTGCTGCTGCGCCGTCCGCCGGGCCGCGAAGCCTACCCGGGCGACGTGTTCTACCTGCACTCGCGCCTGCTGGAACGTGCTGCTCGCGTCAACGAAGAGTACGTCGAGAAGTTCACCGAAGGCGCCGTCAAGGGCAAGACCGGCTCGCTGACCGCGCTGCCGATCATCGAAACCCAGGCAGGCGACGTGTCGGCCTTCGTTCCGACCAACGTGATCTCGATCACCGACGGCCAGATCTTCCTGGAAACCGACCTGTTCAACGCCGGTGTCCGCCCCGCAATCAACGCCGGTATCTCGGTGTCGCGCGTCGGTGGCGCTGCCCAGACCAAGGTCGTCAAGAAGCTGTCCGGCGGTATCCGTACCGACTTGGCGCAGTACCGTGAACTGGCCGCCTTCGCGCAGTTCGCCTCCGACCTGGACGACGCCACCCGTCGCCAGCTCGAGCGCGGCAAGCGCGTCGTTGAACTGCTCAAGCAGCCGCAATACCAGCCGCTGCAAGTGTGGGAACTGGCCGTCACGCTGTACACGGTCAACAACGGCTACCTGGATGACGTGGACGTGGCCCAAGTGCTGTCGTTCGAGAAGTCGCTGAAGGATCAGCTCAAGAGCAAGCATGCTGCTCTGATCCAGCGCATCGAAGACACCAAGGAACTGTCCAAGGACGACGAGGCCGAACTGGCCGCCGCCGTTCAGGAATTCAAGAAGCACGGTGCTTTTTAAGAAAGTGATGGGTTAGGCGTCCCAGGCGCCTCACCCATCCTTCCCGGATGGTTGAGGCGCGAGCGGAACCCATCGGCCAGTCTTCACAGGAAAGCGCAATGCCCGGAATTAAGGAAATCCGAACCAAGATCAAGAGCGTGCAAAACACGCGCAAGATCACCAAGGCGATGGAAATGGTCGCCGCATCCAAGATGCGCAAGGCGCAGGAGCGGATGCGTGCAGGCCGTCCGTACGCCACCAAGGTGCGCGAGATTGCTGCGCACCTGATGCAGGCCAATCCCGAGTACAGCCACCCGTACCTGGTCGAACGCGAAATCAAGGCGGTCGGCGTGGTCATGGTGACGACCGACAAGGGTTTGTGCGGCGGCTTGAACACCAACATCACGCGTGTGACGTTGGGCAAGCTGAAAGAGTTCGAGAAAGCCGGCATCGCCGTGCAGGCGACCGCTTTCGGCAACAAGGGCGTGGGTGTGCTGACCCGTATCGGCGCCAAACTGGTTTCCCAGGAAGTGCAACTGGGCGACAAGCCGCAACTCGACCGCCTGCTGGGCGCGATCAAGGTGCAGCTCGACGCTTACCTGGAAGGCCGTATCGACGCGCTGTACGTGGCCTCGACCCGCTTCGTCAACACGATGAAGCAAGAGCCCCTGTTCCTGCGTCTGCTGCCGCTGGCCAGCGGTTTGGAAGATCCGTACCAGACGGGCGCCGATAGCCTGGCCAAGACCTCGGAAGTGAAGTCGGAATACAGCTGGGATTACATCTACGAACCCGACGCCCGTAGCGTGATCGACGACCTGCTGCAGCGTTACGTTGAAGGCCTGCTGTACCAAGCCGTGGCCGAGAACATGGCTTCGGAGCAGTCGGCCCGGATGGTCGCCATGAAGGCGGCGTCGGACAACGCCAAGAAGGTCATCGGCGATCTGCAACTGGTCTACAACAAGACCCGTCAGGCCGCGATCACCAAAGAAATTTCGGAAATCGTAGGGGGCGCTGCCGCCGTTTGAGGCAGGCAGCATCCCGTCAAAAGCTATCAAGCAAGGAATCGACATGAGCAACGGAACCATCGTTCAGTGCATCGGCGCCGTGGTGGATATTCAGTTCCCCCGCGATCAAATGCCCAAGATCTATGAAGCGCTTACTCTGGCCGACGAGGGTTCCTCGTTCGCCGAAAAGGGTCTGACGCTGGAAGTGCAGCAACAGCTGGGCGACGGCGTGGTGCGTACCATTGCGCTGGGCTCCAGCGACGGTCTGCGCCGCGGCATGAAGGTCACCGGTACGGGCGCCCCGATCTCGGTGCCCGTCGGCACCGGCACGCTGGGCCGCATCATGGACGTGCTGGGTCGTCCCATCGACGAAGCCGGCCCGATCCAGCACGAAGAAAAGCGTGGCATCCACCAGGCCGCTCCCCGTTTCGACGAACTGTCGCCGTCGGTGGAACTGCTGGAAACCGGCATCAAGGTTATTGACCTGGTTTGCCCGTTCGCAAAGGGCGGCAAGGTCGGCCTGTTCGGCGGCGCCGGCGTGGGCAAGACCGTGAACATGATGGAACTCATCAACAACATCGCCAAGCAGCACAGCGGTTTGTCGGTGTTTGCCGGCGTGGGTGAGCGTACCCGTGAAGGCAACGACTTCTACCACGAAATGGAAGAGTCGAACGTTCTGGACAAGGTCGCCATGGTGTTCGGTCAGATGAACGAACCCCCCGGCAACCGTCTGCGCGTGGCGCTGACCGGCCTGACGATGGCCGAGAAGTTCCGTGACGAAGGCCGCGACATCCTGTTCTTCGTGGACAACATCTACCGCTACACCCTGGCCGGTACCGAAGTGTCCGCACTGCTGGGCCGTATGCCGTCCGCCGTGGGTTATCAGCCCACGCTGGCCGAAGAAATGGGCAAGCTGCAAGAGCGCATCACGTCGACCAAGACCGGCTCGATCACCTCGATCCAGGCCGTGTACGTCCCTGCGGACGACTTGACCGACCCGTCGCCTGCCACGACCTTCCAGCATTTGGACTCCACCGTCGTGCTGTCGCGTGACATCGCCGCCCTGGGTATCTACCCGGCCGTCGATCCGCTCGATTCCTCCAGCCGTCAGCTCGACCCGCAAGTCGTCGGCGAAGAGCACTACTCGGTTGCCCGTGGCGTGCAGCAGACGCTGCAGCGCTACAAGGAACTGCGCGACATCATCGCGATTCTGGGCATGGACGAACTGTCGCCGGAAGACAAGCAGGCCGTGGCCCGCGCGCGTAAGATCCAGCGCTTCCTGTCGCAGCCGTTCCACGTCGCTGAAGTGTTCACCGGTTCGCCCGGCAAGTACGTTCCGCTGGCCGAAACCATCCGTGGTTTCAAGATGATCGTCAACGGCGAGTGCGACTCCCTGCCGGAACAGGCGTTCTACATGGTCGGTTCGATCGACGAGGCCTTCGAGAAGGCCAAGAAACTGCAATAAGGAACCGATATGGCTACCCTGCATGTGGATGTGGTCAGCGCAGAGGAAGCGATCTTCACCGGCGAGGCGAAGTTCGTGGTTCTGCCTGGCGAGTCGGGTGAACTGGGCATTCTGCCCGGCCACACCCCGCTGATCTCGCGCATACGCCCCGGAACGGTCAAGATCGTTCGTGCCGACCAAGGCGAGGAAAACATCTTCGTCGCCGGGGGTATCCTGGAAGTTCAGCCGGGCAGCGTGACGGTCCTGGCCGACACGGCTATCCGTGCCGCCGACCTCGACGAAGCCCGCGCCCTGGAAGCGCGCCAGAAGGCCGAACTGGCCCTGGCCAACGCCAAGGACAAGGCTGACATCGCTGTCGTCGAAGCCGAGCTCGCCATGCTGGCTGCGCAAGCCATCGCGGCGCGCAAGCTGCGCCAAGGCGGCCGCTCGCACTAAGCGGCAATGCGGTTTCCGGGCTTGTCCCGGATTACAAGAAAGCGGCCCCCGGGCCGCTTTTTTCATTCCTGTTTATTGCAGGGGGTCTGACGCCTGAATGAGTCCGATATTTTCAAGCAAGGTGTCTGACACCCGCTGAGACGCTGCCCCAGTAAGCAAGGTGTCTGGTAAGCAAGATGTCTGACACCCGTTTCGACGCTGCCCCAGTAAGCATGGTGTCTGATAAGCAAGGTGTCTGACACCCGTTTAGACGCTGCTGCAAGCTGTTGAACGTCTCCCCTGGGTGTCACAGACACCTTGCCAGCCCGCGCAAACATACGCCGCCCCACGGCGCCTCGCCCTGTGGCGGCCTACCGCAATGCGTTCACTACGAATAGTCGGCAGGGGTCTGCAACAGTAGCCTTCAGTTTTTGCGATGCAAACGAGGAAGGCATGCGAGACGTGCTGGATTGCGGGGTGCTGCTGGCGCCCGGTCATGAATCGACGATGGGCGCCTGGATCGCCGGCCATCAGGCCAAGGTGACGCGTGTGCGGCTGCACCCGGTGTCCCTGGGGCCGCCGGCTCTTGGCGCGGCGCCATCGGCTCTTGGCGCGGCGCCGCCAGACTCGCTTGCTCAGCAGGCGGTGTCGCTGCGACGCTATGACGCTTGCATCCTGCCCGTTGCGCCATGTTCGCTCGCCTGGGCCCGCATCGCCTTGCAGCAGGCGCGCAGCGCGCTCACGACGCCCATTCTGCTGCTCATTCACGACGTCAAGGCGCCGGCCATTCTGGATCTGCTCAGCCTGGGTGCAGCAGATTTCATCTCGCAGCCGGTGTGCGTTGAAAGCTTGCGCGTACGGCTGGTTCGCCTGGCTCGCCGCGGCGCGGTGCAGGGCGCCCGGGTGGCGGGCAGCGTCCATGAGCACCCGGTCAACTATCTGGGTGAGCCTGCGGAGGCGCACTGCGCCGAGCACGCGGCACATCGGCCCCAGGCATCGCGCCCCGTTCGCCCCAAAGTGCCCGCCGAGATCATCGAGCACGCCATGAGCAGCTTGCGGCACCAATACCGGCACGGCGCACCGGAC
>DMTA01000210.1:0-1085 GCA_003454835.1 Achromobacter sp.
TCGGCCACTTCCATGGCTTCACCGCGGTTGGCCAGGATGCGCTCGGCTTCTTCCTTGGCCTTGCGGACCGAGGCTTCGTCGATGTCCTGCGCGCGGATCGCGGTGTCGGCCAGCACGGTCACCACCTGCGGCTGCACTTCCAGGATGCCGCCGGAAATGGCGAAATCCAGCTGCTCGCCGTTCGGCGTGGTCACCACGACCTTGCCCGGCTTCAGACGGGTGATCAGCGGTGCGTGCTTGGGCGCGATGCCCAGTTCGCCGAGCTCACCCGTAGCCACGACCAGAGTCGCTTCACCACGGAAGATTTCCTGCTCGGCGCTGACGATGTCGCAACGGATGGTGCTCATGATCAGGCCTTCTCAGCCATCTTCTTGGCCTTCTCGACCGCTTCTTCGATGCTGCCGACCATGTAGAACGCCTGCTCCGGCAGGTGGTCGTACTCGCCATCGACGATGGCCTTGAAGCCACGGATGGTGTCCTTCAGCGACACGTACTTGCCCGGCGAGCCGGTGAACACTTCGGCCACGTGGAACGGCTGGCTGAAGAAGCGCTCGATCTTGCGGGCGCGCGACACGGCCTGCTTGTCTTCTTCGGACAGTTCGTCCATGCCCAGGATGGCGATGATGTCCTTCAGTTCCTTGTACTTCTGCAGGGTCTGCTGGACGCGCTGGGCGGTGTCGTAGTGCTCGTGGCCGATGACCAGCGGGTCCATCTGGCGGCTGGTGGAGTCCAGCGGATCGACGGCCGGGTAGATACCCAGCGAGGCGATCGAACGCGACAGGGTNNGTCAGGGCGACGCGCAGACGGTTGCCCGGCGGCTCGTTCATCTGGCCGTACACCATCGCCACCTTGTCGAGGACGTTGGAGTCCTTCATTTCGTGGTAGAAGTCGTTGCCCTCACGGGTACGCTCACCCACGCCGGCGAACACGGACAGACCGCTGTGCGCCTTGGCGATGTTGTTGATCAGTTCCATCATGTTGACGGTCTTGCCGACGCCGGCGCCGCCGAACAGGCCGACCTTGCCGCCCTTGGCGAACGGGCACATCAGGTCGATGACCTTGATGCCGGTTTCCAGCAGTTCGGT
>DMTA01000210.1:1195-2572 GCA_003454835.1 Achromobacter sp.
GAGATGCCGCGGTCGGTGTTGACGGCCACCAGGTTGCGCTTCAGGCCGTCGGTGGAACCGAGGGCGATGGTACGCACCACGCCGTCGCCCAGCTGCTGCTGGACTTCGAGGGTGATTTCGGTGTTTTCGACCTTCAGTGCGTCATACACCTTCGGCACCGACTCACGCGGGAATTCGACGTCGACGACCGCGCCGATGATCTGAACGATCTTGCCCTGACTCATTGCTGCATCCTCTAAATGTGTGCTTTGAACGAACGCGGTCAGACTGCTGCCGCGCCGCCGACGATTTCGGAGATTTCCTGGGTGATCGCTGCCTGGCGTGCCTTGTTGTAGACNNAGCACGGTCGCGGCATCGGGTTCGTACAGGTAATCCCAGTCGTGGTGAGCGACCTGCTTCTCAGCCGGCGGCAGCGGCAGCAGCTGATCGAAGCTGGCCTTCTGCGTCATGGTGTTCACGAAGCGGTTGTAGACCAGGTACACGCGGTCGATCTTGCCTTCGGTGAAGGCGTCGAGCATGACCTTGATCACACCGATCAGCGATTCCAGCTTCGGCACGTCGCCGATGTGGGTCACGCTGCCGACCATGTTGACCTTCACGCGGCGGAAGAAGGTCGATGCCTTCTGGCCGATGGTCACCAGGTCCACTTCAGCACCCTTGTCCTGCCATGCCTTGGCTTCGCCCAGCATCTTGCGGAACAGGTTGTTGTTGAGGCCGCCAGCCAGGCCGCGATCGGAGGAGATCACGATGAACCCGACCCGCTTGACCTGCTCGCGCTCGACCAGGAACGGATGCTGGTAATCGGTGCTGGCCTGGGCCAGGTGGCCGATCACCTGCTTCATCGCCTGCGCGTACGGACGCGAGGTCTTCATCCGATCCTGCGCCTTGCGGATCTTGGAGGCCGAGACCATTTCCAGGGCGCGCGTCACCTTGCGGGTGTTCTGCACGCTCTTGATCTTGGTTTTGATTTCGCGTCCGCTTGCCATCTCTTGTTTCCCGTGGCGCGGGGCTGTTGCCCCGCGTTGTTCAACCGTTTGNNGATTACCAGCTGCCGGTGGTCTTGAACTCGGCGATGCCCTTCTTGAAGGCACCTTCGATGTCGTTGTCCCAACCGCCGGTGGCGTTGACCTTGCCGACCAGCTCGCCCTGGGTGTTGGCGAAGTGGGCGTGCAGGCCTTCTTCGAAGGCCAGCAGCTTGTTGACCGGCACGTCGTCGAGGTAACCCTCGTTGACGGCGTAGATCGACAGCGCCTGGTTGGCGATCGACATCGGCGCGTACTGCTTCTGCTTCATCAGCTCGGTGACGCGCTGGCCACGCTCCAGCTGCTTGCGGGTCGCTTCGTCCAGGTCCGAGGCGAACTGCGCGAACGCAGCCAG
>DMTA01000210.1:2732-2911 GCA_003454835.1 Achromobacter sp.
TCGTCGTACACGATCAGCGCGTCTTCGCCGCGGTCCATGAAGTACTCACCCATGGTGCAGCCCGAGTAGGCGCTGATGTACTGCATGGCAGCCGATTCGGAAGCGGTCGCGGCAACCACGACGGTGTGGGCCAGGGCGCCGTTCTCTTCCAGCTTGCGCACGATGTTGGCGATGGTCGA
>DMTA01000208.1:0-7535 GCA_003454835.1 Achromobacter sp.
GTGGGCCAGCATCAGATGTGGGCCGCGCAGTACCTGCGTTTTGACCGGCCGAACCGCTGGTTGACGTCTGGCGGCGCCGGCACCATGGGTTACGGCGTGCCCGCCGCCATCGGCGCGCAGGTCGCGCACCCGGACAAGACGGTGGTCTGCGTCAGTGGCGATGCATCTGTGCTGATGAACATCCAGGAACTGTCCACTGCCATGCAGCACGAGACGCCCGTGAAGGTCGTGCTGTGCAACAACGGCTACATGGGCATGGTGCGGCAATGGCAGGAACTGATCCACGGCGGCCGCTACAGCCACAGCTACAACGCGTCGTTGCCGGATTTCGTCGCGCTGGCGAAGGCGTTCGGCTGGGGCGCGGCGCGCGTGGACGACCCCGCCAAGCTCGACGCCGCGTTGGCGGAATGCCTGGCGCATGACGGTCCGTATTTCCTGGACGTGGCGGTCACGGCGCAGGAAAACTGCTTCCCGATGATGCCTGCGGGGCATGGCCACCAGAAGATGATGCTGGCCGAAGGCGTCTGGTATCAGGACGAGACGACCTGAGAGGGTGCCGGAGCGGGTGTGAGACGCCTTGCAGCCGCTGACACCCGCACCGTCTTCAAAACTGGATAGACAACCCGCCGTCCACCACCAGCACGTGACCGTTCACATACGACGCTGCGGGTGACGCCAGGAACACGGCGGCGCCCGCGATTTCTTCCGGCTCTCCCCAGCGACCCGTCGGATTGCGGGCAGCAACGCGCGGCCCGAATTGCGGGTCCGCAACCATCTCCGCATTGGTTTCCGTCGCAAACGTCCCCGGCGCGATGGCGTTGCTGGTGATGTAATGCGGGCCGAATTCCGCCGCCAGCGCGCGCACCATGCCGGTCAGTCCCTGTTTGGCCGCGGGATACACCGCGTCGCCCGCGCGCGCCAGTTCTCCCACCACCGACGTGATCGCGATCAGCCGCCCGCCGCCCTGGCGCATCATCCGCTCGGCCGCGAACTTGGCCAGCAGCATGCCGGCCACCAGATCCGTATCGATCAGTTCGCGGATTTCCGCCGGCGTGGTGTCGCGCAACGTCTTGCGGTTGCGCGCACCCACGTTGTTCACCAGGATGTCCAGGCGCTCGTGCTCGCGGTCGATGCGTTCAAAGGCCTCGGCCATCGCCGCATCGTCGCTCACATCGAACGGCAGCGGATGCGCGTCCAGCCCCGCGCCAGTCAGCTCACCCACCGCCTTGTGGACCGCTTCAACATTGCGTCCGTTGATCAGCACGCGCGCACCACAGCCGGCCAGCGCCCGCGCGATGCAAAAGCCCAGCCCGCGGGCCGAGCCGGTCACCAGCGCCACCTGTCCCGTCAGGTCGAAATTGCGCAGATACGGAAGTGTCTTCATCAATCGGGCCTCGCTCATTCCCGGAATTCCGGCGCCCAGTGCAAGAGCCGCCGTTCAATCCACGTCACACAATAAACCAGCGCAATGCCGACGATGGACAGCAGCGTCACCGCCGCGAACATGTCGGTGGCGTTCAGCGTCGCCAGCGCAGTGATCATCAGATAGCCCATGCCGGTGGTCGAGCCCACGAACTCCGCCAGCACCACGCCGATCAGTGCGAAGCTGATGGCGTTGGGCAACGCGGCAAAGGTCCAGGCCGCCGCCGTGGGAATGCGCACCCGCCACAGGATCTGGCGCGGCGAGCCGCCCAGCGTGCGGCAGAAGTCGACCAGTTCCCGCTCCACGCTGCGCCCGCCCTTGTAGGTGTTGAAGAACACCAGAAAGAACACGACGAACCACGACGTGACCACCTTTGATGCCAGGCCCAGTCCGAAGAACATGGTGATGAGCGGCACGAACGCGATCCGCGGCATGGAATTGAACGCCACGATGAACGGGTTGAACACGTCGGCCAGAAAGCGGCTGCGGCTGAGCGTCATGCCCACCACGAAGCCGCTGCCCACGCCCACCACCAGGCCCACCAGCGTGGCCTGCAGCGTCAGCCACAGATGCGGCCAGACCGATCGCGGCCCGGGCTGCAGCCATTCCCACAGGCGCACGGCAACGCGCGAAGGCTGGCTGATGAAGAAGGGATCGAAGAGTGTGTTCTGCGCAAACCACGGGATGCGCGTCAGCGTCTCCCAAGAGCCCAGGATGACGGCAAGGATCAGGACCTGCCACAAGGTGATGCGCACGCGGCGCGCGACGGCGGCGCGGCGGTCCAGGCGTAGCTGGTCCTGCAGGGAGTCGGCGGTATCAATCGAGGTCATGACGCGTATCGGTTCAGGCGGCGGCGCGGAACTGCTGGCCCAGCACGCTCCAGAGGCTTTGCACGTGGGAGACGAACTGCGGCGTTTCGCGCAGCGTGAAGACGTCGCGCGGATGCGGGATCTGGATGCGCTCGTCCAGCAGCACGCGGCTGGGCGGGCCGGACAGCACCACGACGCGATCGGACAGCAGGATGGCTTCGTCCAGATCGTGCGTGACCATCACGATGGTCTGGCCCAGCTTGCGCCAGATCTCCATCAGCTCGCGATGCAGGTGCGTCTTGGTGTGCGTGTCCAGCGCGCCGAAGGGCTCGTCCAGCAGCAGGATGCGCGGCTCGACCGCCAGGCTCATCAAGAGCGCCACGCGCCGCCGCATGCCGCCGGACAACTGGTGCGGAAAGGCGTCGGCAAAGGCGCTCAGGTGGCCGAGTTCCAGCAGCTCGGCGACACGCTTGGCGATGCGGTCGGCCGGCACGCCCTGAAACTTCAAACCCAGCGCCACGTTCTTCCTGACGCTGAACCACGGCAACAGCGTGTCCTTCTGAAAGATGTAGCCCAGCGCCGGCGGCACCTGCCCATCCACCACGCGCCCGTCCACCTCGATGGTGCCGGTGGTGGGACGCAGAAAGCCCGCCATCATGTTCAGCAGCGTGCTCTTGCCGCAACCGGACGGCCCGACGATGGACACGAATTCGCCTTCGTTGATGGTCAGGCTGACCTCGCCGACGGCGTGCGTCGTGCCCTGGCGCGACTGGTACGCCTTGCCTACCTTGTCCAGCGTGATCATCAAAGGCCCCGGGCTTTTCGCACGAAGCTCATGTTCACGCACTTGGCGTAGGGTACGGTCTTGATCTCTTCATTCGAGAATTGGCGCCCGTCGCCCATGATGGCCGTCATGCGGTTGTAGGCGTCCTCGGTGATGATGTTGTCCTTCAGGAACACCGTCTCCTTGTAGACGCCCAGCGTTTTCTCGATGGCGGCGCGCGGGAAGGCGCTCAGGTAATCGTCGTAGATCACGTCCGTGATGGCGGCCGCGCTGTTGGCGGTGATGAAGTCCTGCGCCTTGACCATGGCGGTCACGAAGGCCTGCACAACCTCGGGACGCTTCTGGATGGTGTCCTGCAGCGTCAGCGCCGCAATGCCCGGAACATCGCCGCCCATGAACTCGTTCCACGAGGCCTCGGTGGTGGCGTCGAAGATCGGCACGCCCCAGCCTTCCTGGCGGGCCTGCTCCATCATCGACATGGTGGCCATGCTGGCGGCGACCGAGCCGGTCTTGAGCGCGCCCAGCATGGTCGCCAGGTCGCCCAGGGGGCGGATGTCGACCTTGTCGGCCACGCCCGCCTTCTGCATCAGGTACAGCGCCATCAGCCACGTGCTGGACTGCGGCTGCGTCGCGCCGACGCGCTTGCCCGCCAGGTCCTTCATCGACTTGATCTTGCCGCTTTCAAAGTCTTCGCGGCGCACGATAACGTTGGCGTAGGTCAGCTTGCGGTCAAACCCGAACACCAGCGCGGCGGGCTTGCCCGCGATGGTCAGCGCGGGCGCGGCGGTGGCTGCCGTGGCGCCGAACACGATCTGGCCGGCGGCCAGCAACTGGTTGGTGCGCGGGCCGCTCTGCGAATTCAGGTACTCGACCTCCAGCCCGCCTTCTCCGAAGAAACCCTTTTTCAGCGCCACATAGCCGGCCGCGAAAAAGGGGTCGATGCTGCCCTGGCCATACACGACCTTGCCCAGCTTGGGCTGTGCAAAAACGACGCGACCATTGAGCAGGCTGATGCCGGCGAAGGCGGACGCGGCGGCCAGCACGCGGCGGCGGGTGGTGAAGTCGGAGCTACGGGTCATGTCGTCCTCGATGTGTCTGGGTTGCAGCTGTTTGGCGTCAACAATACCCCAGCGATTGCTGCCCAACAATGGAAAACGCCCGGTTTCCCGGGCGTTCGGTCGTGCGAAGCGGCGCGGATTACGCCGCGGTCTTCTTCGGTGCGGCCTTTTTCACGGCCTTCTTGGCGGCGGTCTTGGTTGCCGTTTTGGTGGCCGTCTTGGTTGCCGCCTTCTTGGCCGGCGCCTTCTTCGCAGCCGTCTTGGTGGCGGTCTTGGTGGCGGTCTTCGTCGCTGTCTTGGCCGGCGCACGGGCGCGGCCTGGCTTCTCGGGACGCGGCTCGAACTCGAATCCCACCTTGCCGTCCGGCTGACGCACCAGGAACGCCTTGAACTTGCGGTTCGTGCGGCTGGACACAAAGCCATCGAGCAGATCGGTGCGGCCGTTGGTCAGCAGCTTTTCCATCTGCTCGCGCGAGATTTCCTGCTGCAGGATGACCTTGCCCGAACGGAAATCACACGATTTTTCAGGGCCGACGGACTTTTCGCAGACGTAGCTCATACCGTGCTCAAACACGCGAGACTGGCATTTCGGGCAAGGACCCACCGGCGTGTGGCCGGAGAAGTCCACCGCTTCGTTGTCGTCCTCGTCGTTCTGGCCGAAGTCGAATTCCAGCTTGTACTCGTCGCTGATGCGCAGGATGGCGGCAAACGGCCGGCCCATCTTGCTGATGAAGCCTTGCAGCGGACCGATCTCGCGCTTGGCCAGCAGTTCTTCGACTTCCGGCAGCTCGAACGTGCGGCCGCCCGGGTGCTTGCCGATCGAGAAGTCGCAGGCCGTGCAGGCGTAGCGGCGGTAGTTTTCCTTGACCACCGCGCCGCACTTGGGACACGGCGTCGTCAGCGTGGCGTAGTCGCCCGGCACGGTGTCGCGCTCGTATTCCTTGGCGCGCTTGACGATGACCTGCGTCATCTGCGCGATCTCGCGCATGAAGGCCTCGCGGCCCAGACCGCCCTGCTCGATCTGCTTGAGCTTGTGCTCCCATTCGCCCGTGAGTTCCGGCGAGGTCAGTTCGGCCACGTCCAGGCCCGACAGCAGCGTCATCAGCTGGCGCGCCTTGGCGGTGGGCACCAGGTCGCGGCCTTCGCGGCGCAGGTAACTTTCGTTGAGCAGGCCTTCGATGATGGCCGCGCGCGTGGCCGGCGTACCCAGGCCGCGCTCGGACATGGCCTCGCGCAGTTCTTCGTCGTCCACCAGCTTGCCGGCGCCTTCCATGGCCGACAGCAGCGTGCCTTCGTTAAAGCGCGCGGGCGGCTTGGTCGACAGGCCGACGGCTTCGATTTCTTCCGTGCGCACGGTCTCGCCGTCCGCCACCGGCACCAGGTTGGCGTCCTCGCCCTGGGCTTCCTTGCCGTAAACGGCCAGCCAGCCCGGATTGACCAGCACCTTGCCGTCCGTGCGGAAGCGGTGGCCCTGCACTTCGGTCAGGCGCGTCGTGACGCGGTATTCCGCGGCGGGGAAGAACACCGCCAGGAAGCGCTTGAGCACCAGATCGTAGAGCTTGGCCTCGGCTTCGCTCAGGTCGTGTGGGATCTGCAGCGTGGGGATGATGGCAAAGTGATCCGACACCTTCTTGTTGTCGAAGATGCGGCGGTTCGGCTTGACCCACTGCTGGCTGACGACGGTGTCGGCATGGCGCGCCAGGCCGCCCACGGCGTTGGAGCCGCCCTTGGCCAGCGCGCGCATGGTTTCCTGCACCGTGCTGATGTAGTCCTCGGGCAGGTAGCGCGAGTCGGTACGCGGATAGGTCAGCGCCTTGTGGCGTTCGTACAGCGTCTGCGCCAGCGCCAGCGTGGTCTTGGCCGAGAAACCGAAGCGGCCGTTGGCCTCGCGCTGCAGCGACGTCAGGTCGTACAGGGCCGGCGACATCTGGCTGGACGGCTTGGATTCTTCGGTCACGCTGCCCGGCTTCTCGCGGCAGGCGGCGACCACGCTTTGCGCGGCGGCGGCCGACCACAGGCGCGACTCGCGCTTTTCGGGATCTTTGTCGTCTTTCTTGAATTGCGGGTCGATCCAGCGGCCTTCGTACAGGCCGGCGGCGGCGACGAAGGTGGCGCGCACTTCCCAGTAGTCGCGCGGCACGAAGCGGCGGATGCGCTCTTCGCGTTCGGCCACGATGGCCAGCGTGGGCGTCTGCACCCGGCCGACCGGCGTCTTGAAGAAGCCACCGTCCTTGCTGTTGAAGGCCGTCATGGCGCGCGTGCCGTTGATGCCGACCAGCCAGTCGGCTTCGGCACGCGAGCGCGCCGCGGCTTCCAGCGGCTTCATCTGCGTATCGTCGCGCAGGTTGGCGAACGCTTCGCGGATGGCGGCCTGGGTCATCGACTGCAGCCACAGGCGCTGAATCGGCTTCTTCACGCCCGCATATTGAACGATGTAGCGGAAGATCAGTTCGCCTTCACGTCCCGCGTCACAGGCGTTGATGATGGCGTCGACGTCCTTGCGCTTGGCCAGGCGGACAAGCAGCTTAAGGCGTTCGGCGGACTTCTTGTCGGTCGGGCCCAATTCGAACGCAGGCGGAATCACGGGCAGGTGCGTGAAGCTCCACTTTCCCTTGACCGGATCGTTGGGCGCGACCAAGCTGAGCAAATGGCCGATGCTGGAAGCGAGAACGTAACGTTCGCTTTCAAAATAGTCGCCCTCGCGCGCGAAGCCTCCCAAGGCGCGTGATATATCAAGGGCCACCGAGGGCTTCTCGGCAATAATCAGCGTTTTATTCATGTGTATCCAGTGGCGGTAGTCCCGCCGTATCAGCGCGGATAATAAGATCGGAGATTCGCCAGATGCAAGTCGGCACTGAAAGCAAAGCGGGATCCGAACTGCACGCTTGGCGTCAATTTTTGTCGCGAAGCACCTTGTGGCTAGGGGTTTTGCTGCTCGGCAGCGCCGCCGTTTGCTGGGTTGCTGCCAATTGGCAGGACATGACAAAAATGCAGCGCTTTGCCGGCGTGCAGGGTCTTCTGGCCGTGTGCGCACTGGCTGCCGCGTGGTCCGGATTGCGCTTGCGCGCCCGGCCCGGCGTGCGGCGCAGCATACCCGGCGCGCTGCTGGCGCTGGCCGGCATTCTGCTCGGCGCCCTGCTCGCGCTGTTGGGTCAAACATATCAGACGGGTGCCGATACCTGGGAATTGTTCGCCTGGTGGGCAGTGCTGCTGCTGCCGTGGGCGCTTGCCGCGGGCAGCCAGGCGGTGTGGTTGCTGTGGGCGCTGGTGCTCAATCTTGCAGCCGCGCTGTGGCTGGGCGAACGCGTCTTCACCTGGCTGATGATCTTCGGCGGTCCGGGTCTGCCCAGTCTTCTCATGGCCGCCCTGAACCTGGTACTGCTGTTCGGCTGGGAAATGGCCGCGCGCCGCTGGCGCGCCAGCACCGTATTCGGACCGCGCATCCTGGCCGCCATCGCGAT
>DMTA01000208.1:7626-7921 GCA_003454835.1 Achromobacter sp.
ATCCTGGCCGCCATCGCGATCAGCGTGCTGGTCCTGGCCTTGATGTTCGGCGACTCCATCGTCGGCGGGCTGGGCACCTACAACGGCATCGCGTGGGTTGCCGTCACGCTCGGGCTGGGTCTTTACTATCAGCGCGGCCGGCGCGATCTTGTCATTCTCGCCATGCTGGCCGCCGGCGTCATCTGCGTGTCGCTGCGCGTGGTGGGCGAATGGCTGTGGCGGCTGGAGCCCGGCGTATGGGCGGCGCTGCCGCTGGCCGCTTTGCTGATGGCCGAGGCCGTCGTGGCCGCCCGCT
>DMTA01000171.1:0-289 GCA_003454835.1 Achromobacter sp.
CCGGCATCACCCAAGCCTTACCCGACCACGACGTGCGCTGCTTCCATCCTTCCATCCAGATCCACCGCGAGGTGGCGGCATGAGCGCAACCGCCAACGCCCCCACCCCGCTGATCGACCTGCGCCAGGTCAGCAAGCGCTTCGGCGAACGCAAGATCGGCGCCGCCGGCCGCGCGATGCAATCGCTGGGCCTGTCCAAGCCGCCTGCGATCACGCGCGCCGTGGACCACGTCGACCTGATCGTGAACCCCGGCGAAGTCGTGGGCCTGGTCGGTGAGTCCGGTTGCGGC
>DMTA01000171.1:408-4576 GCA_003454835.1 Achromobacter sp.
GAGTCCGGTTGCGGCAAGTCCACGCTGGGCCGCATCGCGGCGGGACTGCTCACGCCATCCGGCGGCGAAGTCCGCATCAACGGCAAGCGCCCCGTTGACATGAGCGCCGCCGAGGCCCACGCGGCGCGCCTGAAAGTGCAGATGATCTTTCAGGATCCCTACGCCAGCCTCAATCCGCGCCTGCGCGTGGATGAGATCGTCGGCGAGGCGGCGCGCATCCATGGCCTGGTCGGCAACGGCGACTTCGACGACTACGTCAGCACGCAGCTCGAACGCGCGGGCCTGGACCCCGCCCTGCGCCAGCGCTATCCGCACCAGTTCAGCGGCGGCCAGCGCCAGCGCATCGGCATCGCCCGCGCGCTGGCCGTGCAGCCGTCCATGCTGGTCTGCGACGAAGCCGTGGCCGCGCTGGACGTGTCGATCCAGGCGCAGATCCTGAACCTGTTCATGGACCTGCGCGAAGAGCTGAACCTGACGTATCTCTTCATCAGCCATGACCTGGGCGTGGTCGAGCACCTGTCCGACCGCGTCGTCATCATGTACCTGGGCCGCGTCGTGGAAACGGCGACAGTGGAAGAAGTCTTCCAGCGTCCCAACCACCCGTACACGCAGGCGCTGCTGGCCGAGATCCCCACCCTGAAATCGCGTCACAAGACCTTTACGGCGATCAAGGGCGAGATCCCCAGCCCGCTCAATCCGCCCTCCGGCTGCCATTTCCATCCGCGATGTCCGCACGCGATGCCGCGCTGCAAGACCGAGGTTCCCACGCTGAAGGGAATCGCCATCAACCACCTGAGCGCCTGTCATCTGAACGACATGGCCTGACGATCAATGACTGCGGCACGACCGCCGCGGTCAATGGACCCACTCCGTTCCCCCTATACCAAGGATCCCGGACAAATGAAACGCCTGATTCTCTCGACCCTCACCGCCGCCATCCTGGGCGCCTCGGCCGCAGCCTCCGCCGACAACCTGTCGATCGGTTTTGCCGACCCGCTGTCGTCGCTGGACCCGCAACTGAACAACCACGCCGGCGACCGTTCGGTGGCCCTGCACTTCTGGGACCTCCTGATCGAGAACAAGTGGAACAAGCTGCAGCCGGGTCTGGCCGTGAGCTGGAAGCCGCTGGACAACACCACCTGGGAATTCAAGCTGCGTGAAGGCGTCAAGTGGCAGGACGGCACGCCGTTCACCGCCGACGACCTGATCTACTCCTACACCCGCGCCCGCGGCGTGCCCGGCAGCGTCGCCACCTACGCCGGCTACCTGCGCACCATCGACACGATGACCGCCAAGGACCCGCTGACGCTCATCGTCAAGACCAAGGCCCCGAACCCCGACCTGCCGCTGAACCTGGCGTCCATCCACGTCGTCAGCAAGCACGTCGGCGAAAAGTCCTCGACCGAAGACTACAACTCGGGCAAGGCCATGGTCGGCACCGGCCCCTACAAGTTCGTCTCGTACACCCCCGGCGACCGCGTCCTGATGGAACGCAACGACGCCTATTGGGGCGACAAGCAGATCTGGGAAAAGGTCAACTACCGCTACATCAACAACGCCGCCGCCCGCACCGCCGCGCTGCTGGCCGGCGACGTGGACGTGATCGACAAGGTCTCGGTGTCCGACCTGGCCAAGCTGCAAAAGGCCTCGAACATCTCGGTCTACCCGTACGACGGCCTGCGCGTCATGCTGCTGCAACCCAGCTTCAACCCCGCGCCCAACCAGTACATCACCGACAACAACGGCAAGCCGCTGGACAAGAACCCGCTGCTGGACGTGCGCGTGCGTCAGGCCCTGAACCTGGCCATCAACCGCAAGGCCATCGCCGACCGCATCCTGCAAGGGGCCGCCACCGAAGCCAACCAGTGGATGCCCAAGGGCACCTTCGGCTACAACCCCGAGATCAAGGACATCCCCAACGACGTCGCGCAAGCCAAGAAGCTGCTGGCCGAAGCGGGCTTCCCGGATGGCTTCAAGCTGACCATGCACGTCCCCAACGACCGCTACCCGCAAGGCCCGGAAACGGCCCAGGCGGTCGCGCAGTTCTGGACCCGCGTGGGCGTGAAGACGCAAGTGGAAGTCGTGCCGTGGGCCGTGTACTCGGGCCGCGCCAACAAGAACGAATTCGCCGTCAGCATGCTGGCGTGGGGCAATGGCACGGGTGAAGCCAGCTACGCGCTGGTCAACATCCTGGCCACGGTCGACGCCAAGAAGGGCCTGGGCGCCTCCAACTGGGGCCACTACACCAACGCCAAGGTCGACACCGCGCTGGAGCAATCCACCTCGGAATTCGACGTAGTCAAGCGTGAAGCCATCCTGCGCGACTCCGTCAAGCTCGTGTCCGATGACGTCGGCATCATCCCGCTGTTCCACTACAAGAACATCTGGGCGACCAAGAAGGGCCTGAAGGTCACGCCGATGACCAGCGACCGCACGGCCGCCATGATGGTCACCAAGGTCTCGGACAAGTAAGCCATGGCGCCGACCCTGACCATCACCCCCGCGGACGCCCTCATCGACGTCCCGCGCCAGATCCGCGTCGAACACGTGGCGCCCGGCGCGACCGTCGAGATCACCGCCTTCACCCGCCGTAATGGCGTGGTCTGGCAAGCCCAGGCCGCGTACACGGCGGGCGAGGACGGCGTGGTTGACCTGACCCGCGAAGCGCCGGTTTCCGGCGACTACACCGGCCTGTCCCCGATGGGACTGATCTGGGCGCAGTCCCCCGACGACGGCAAGAGCCGTGAATACTTCAACCACCCGGTGACCGACGCGCTCGTCACCGACGTGGTGGCGCGCGTCGAAGGCGCCGAAGCCCGCGCTTCGTTCACGCAACGCCTGGCGTCCGACGGCGTCACGCGCGTCGAGGTCCGCGAGGAAGGTCTGGTCGGCACCCTGTACCTGCCCGCCGGCAGCGCCCCGGGTTCGCATCCCGCCGTCATGATCCTGAACGGGTCTGGCGGCGGCATCAACGAACCTCGCGCCGCCCTGTACGCCTCGCGCGGTTACGCCGCCTTTGCGCTGGCGTACTTCAAGGCGCCGGGCCTGTCGGACTACATTTCCAACACCCCGCTCGAATACTTCCAGACCGGCCTGCGCTGGCTGCGCAAGAAGGTCCAGCCCAAGCACGACTTCGTCGCCATCAGCGGCCAGTCGCGCGGCGGCGAACTGGTGCTGCTGCTGGGCGCCACCTTCCCTAAAGAAGTGTCGGCCGTCGTGGCCTACGTGCCCGGCGCCGTCGTGCACAGCGGCCAGAACGCCTGCGACCCCAAGATCGGCCGCGAAGGCCCGACGTGGCTGCTGGGCGGCAAGCCCATTCCCCACGTCTGGGAAAACAACCGTACCGCCACGTGGGCCCCGTTCGATGAAGGCCCCGCGCCGCATCGTCACGAGAGGGCCATCCTGACCGCGCTGCAAGACCCCGACGCCGTCGCCCGCGCCCGCATCCGCGTGGAAGACATCGAAGGCCCGGTCATGCTGCTGTCCGGCACCGACGACGGCTCGTGGCCGTCCAGCCTGTACTCGAAGATGGTGCAGGACAAGCTGATCGACGTGCAGCACCCGTATCCGGTCAAGTGGCTGGACTACGAGAACGGCGGTCACTCGATCCTGTTCCCCTACGTGCCCACCACGCAGCTCGTGTATGCCCACCCGGTGTCGGGCAAGATCAGCACCAGCGGCGGCAACCCCAAGGACAACGCCCGCGCCGACCAGGAATCCTGGGAAGGCGTGACGTCGTTTTTGGACGCGGCGGTGAAGGCCAAGGGTACGGCGGGTGGGAAGGCGGCTTCGGCCGCAGGCATCGCGTCCAGCACGCCGCGCAACGCTGGCTGAAAGATACTTTCGGAGAATTCATCAATGGCACAACAACCCATCGTCTACGACATCACCAAAGACCTCGTCGACCAGCTCGTGGGCCTGACGCCCGGCAGCCAGACCTTTGACGTGCGCCACAAGCGCGACAAGGTCGCCGCCGCCACGCAAGGCAGCTACGACGCCCTGTTTGACCCGGCCCTGCCCGGCCTGTCGCTCGCCGACCGCCTGCTGGTCGCACTATATGCAACGCGCATCACCCCGTCGCCGCTGCTGGCCGCGCACTACCGCGCCCGCGCGGTGGAAGCTGGCGCCGCGGCAGCGTACATCGCCGTCGCCGAATCGGGCAAACCGG
>DMTA01000018.1 GCA_003454835.1 Achromobacter sp.
CAGCTCCGCCCCCTGCCGAACCGGGGCCCAGCCCGGCGATGCAGCAGCCCGCGCAACCAGCGGCCCAACCCGCAGCGGCTGCCGCTTCCCCACCGACGGCTCCCAGCGCGCCAGCAGCCGCCGCGACTGCGTCCCCCGCCGAATCGCACGCCAAATCGACTGCCCCCCATTCCACCCTGCGCATTACCGAGATCGCCGCGCCGGATCCGCTTGTCTGGATGGGAACCCTCAAGGAAGAACTCGCCCGCTGCGCGGAACTGGGATTCTTCGAACGTCCTGAATGCGCATGGGCCGCTCGCAAGCAGTACTGCGAACCCAATCATGGCTGGGGCAAAGTGAAGGAATGCCCGGCGCAACCGTAATGCGTCGTGTCCTGTCTGTCACATGCCCGCCACGCCCCCCCGCCACAATACATTGNNCCCCCCCCCCCCCCGCCACAATACATTGCCGTCCACGATCATTGCGAAATGTTTTGCATCAATCGATTGGCGTGCCCCATAATGCGACTTGCTTCGGCCGTTGATCCGGCCTCACATCACCAGGACACCTAGACCATGGATGCTTCCGTCAACAACACCGTCAATTCCGCCCTGGCCTTGCGCGACGCGAACCTCATGATGGAAGTGCAGGCATCGGTGACGAAGAAGGCGATCAACGCGCAAGCCGACTCGGTCGCCACGCTGCTGCAATCGCTGCCGGTGCTGGCGATCGACGGCACGCTGGGTTCGCGCATCAACACCCACGCCTGAATTCAAACCGCGCGGCGATCGGCCGCAACGGATACAAGGCAGATAAGCCGCCCACGGGCGGCTTTTTCAATTGGACGGCTGTTCGTCGGGTCAGGACAACATCTGACGCGCACCGCGCGAGGGATGCCGGCCTCTGTATGGCTTGCGAAGCCTGCGCCGGAGCCGCTGCCCGCTCAATCCGCCGGCTTACGCTCCAACCCCACAATCAACTTCGCCAGCAATCCATCCAGCTGCGCCTGTTCCTTTTGCGTCAATGCAGCCAGCGCCTGCTGTTCATTCGCCACGTGCAGCGGCAGCAGCTTGTCGATGAGCGCCAGGCCCGCTGGCGTAAGCCGCACCAGCGTGCTGCGCCGGTCGTTTGGCGACGGCACACGTTCGATGAGGCCTTTGCGTTCGAGGCGATCCAGCCGGCTCGTCATCGCGCCTGACGACAGCATCAGGCCCTCGTGCAGATCAGTGGGTGTCATGGCGTACGGATTGCCTGACCGCCTCAACGTGGCGATGACGTCAAACTCGCCTTGGTGCAATTCGAACTGCGCCGCCAGCGGCAGGAACCAGTTGCGCTCCAGCAGATGCGTGGCTTGCAGTAGTCGCCCGACCAGCGCCATCACGTTGGCGTCGATGTCAGGACGTTCGCGCTGCCATTCTTCCTGCGCGCGCCGTGCACGGTCATTCATGGTTGTCTCTACATGGAGCTATTTACATTGGCAGCCATGATATCCCGTTGCCGAATGCACCGCGCCGTCTATATACTTCGACATCAAATAACTTGATGTCGAGATATCCATGACACGCGTGAGGTTACGCCCCTTGTTTGCCATCGTCGCCATCGTGGCCGTGGCGTTGAATCTGCGGCCCGCGCTGGCCGCCATTGGGCCGTTGCTGGACATGTTCCAGGCGGCCACCGGCGCGACCAATACGCAGGCCAGCCTGCTGACGACGTTGCCCGTGTTCGTCATGGGGATCTGCGCGCTCGCGGGCGGGCGCCTCAACAAATACCTGACTGAACGCACCGGGATCGCACTGGGCGTGGCGCTGGTGGCCCTTGCTTGCGCTGCGCGCTATGTCGGGTCGCAGACCTACGGGTTGCTGTTGACGGCGGTGTTGGCGGGCGTCGGCATTGCGCTGGTGCAGACCTTGCTGCCCGCCTTTATCAAGCGCAATTTCGCGCATGACATGGGACGCGTGTTTGGCTTGTACACCACCGGCATCATGGCGGGCGCGGCCGTCGCGGCGGCCAGCGCTGCGGGGCTTGCGGGTAGTTTCGGGTGGCCCGCCGCATTGGCATTCTGGAGCGTGCCCGCGCTGCTGGCGCTGCCGCTGTGGCTCAACGCAGCGCAAGATCGCGCCGACGCGTCATCATCCCGCTACCGCATGGCTCGCACGGCACCACGCAGCTTCTGGCGCAATCTGCGGGCGTGGGAGCTGATGCTGTTCTTTGGCATCGGCACCGGCGCCTACACGCTGGTGCTGGCGTGGCTGCCGCCGTTCTACACCGGTCTCGGGTGGGAACCTTCCGCCGCCGGTTTTCTGCTGGGCGGCCTGACGCTGGCCGAAGTGATGGCGGGTCTGGCCGTGTCGGCGTGGATCGGCAGGTTTCCGGATCGCCGCAAGCCGCTGGCCGCCGTGCTGACCATTCTGATCTGCGGACTGATATGCCTGATCCTCGCGCCGCTCAAGTTGGCGCTGCTGGCCTGCCTGCTCCTGGGCATCGGAATCGGCGCGCTGTTTCCGTTGTCGCTGATCGTGGCGATGGACCACCTGGACGATCCGGCGCAAGCGGGAATGCTGGCGGCGTTCGTGCAAGGCGGCGGCTACGTGATTGCGAGCTTCATGCCGTTGCTGGCGGGCATCCTGCGCGATCGGTTTTCGAGCCTGACCGAAGCCTGGATCGCGATGCTGGCCGGCGCGGTCATGCTGCTGGCGCTGGCCCTGCGGTTTTCGCCCGCCTCGTACCGGCGGATCGACGCCTGACCGCGCGCCCCTTCATAGCCCATACACATGCAGCCGCCACGCACACCACCTACGCACAGCGCTGGCACGTACAGCGTCTGCATATACAGCCCTCGCATAAGAAGCGCCCGGGCAAACAGCGCACACATCCACAACGCCCACGCATAAAAAAGCGCCGCCCCCTCGAAAAGGGGCGGCGCTTTTTATTGCAACCGCGGCAAGCCGCAGCGCGTTACTTCTTTTTCATCGGCGGCAAGTCGGTGCAGACGCCTTCGGCAACTTCCGCGGCCATGCCCACCGATTCACCCAGGGTCGGATGTGGGTGGATGGTCTTGGCGATGTCGACGACGTCGGCGCCCATTTCCACGGCCAGCGCCAGTTCGCTGATCAGGTCGCCCGCATGGGTGCCCACGATGCTGCCGCCCAGGATGCGATGCGTCTCGGCGTCGAAGATGAGCTTGGTGAAGCCCTCGTCGCGGCCGTTGGCGATGGCGCGGCCCGAGGCTGCCCACGGGAACACGCCCTTCTCGATCTTGATGCCCTGCTTCTTGGCTTCTTCTTCGGTCAGGCCGACCCACGCCACTTCCGGATCGGTGTAGGCCACTGACGGGATGACGCGTGCGTCGAAGAAGGACTTCTGGCCGGCGGCGGCTTCGGCGGCGACGTGGCCTTCATGCACGGCCTTGTGGGCGAGCATGGGTTGGCCGACGATGTCGCCGATGGCGTAGATGTGCGGCACGTTCGTGCGCATCTGGCGGTCGACCTCGATGAAACCGCGGTCGGTGACGGCGATGCCCGCCTTGTCGGCGCCGATCTTCTTGCCGTTGGGGCTGCGGCCGACGGCTTGCAGCACCAGGTCGTAGCGTTGCGGTTCCTTGGGCGCGCCCTCACCTTCGAAGGTGACGTAGATGCCGTCTTTCTTGGCTTCGGCGCCCACCGTCTTGGTCTTCAACATGATGTTGTCGAAGCGGTAGGCGTTCTTCTTCTGCCACACCTTGACGAGGTCGCGGTCGGCGCCCTGCATCAGGCCGTCCAGCATTTCCACGACGTCCAGGCGCGCGCCCAGCGTGGAGTACACCGTGCCCATTTCCAGGCCGATGATGCCGCCGCCGATGATGAGCATCTTCTTGGGCACTTCACGCAGCAGCAAGGCGCCGGTGGAGTCGACGATGCGCTCGTCCTGAGGCAGGAACGGCAGCTTCACCGACTGGCTGCCGGCGGCGATGATGGCCTGCTTGAAACGCAGGGTCTGCGACTTGCCGTCGGCGCCCTTGACCGTCAGGTGGTTGGCATCGGCGAATTCGCCCACGCCCATCACCACGGTGACCTTGCGCGCCTTGGCCATGCCGGCCAGGCCGCCGGTCAGCTTGGCGACCACGCTGTCCTTGTAGCCGCGCAGCTTGTCCAGGTCGATCTTGGGCTCGCCGAAGCTGATGCCGTGGGCAGCCAGTTCGCGGGCTTCGTCGATGATGGCGGCGTTGTGCAGCAGCGCCTTGGACGGAATGCAGCCCACGTTCAGGCAGACGCCGCCCAGCGTGCTGTAGCGTTCGACCAGGACCACGGACAGGCCCAGATCGGCGGCGCGGAAAGCGGCGGAGTAGCCGCCGGGGCCAGCGCCCAGCACCAGCATGTCGTATTCGCCGTCGGCCGAACCGCTGTAGGTGGCGGCGGCCGGGGCTGCGGCCTTCGCAGCGGGCGCTTCGGACTTCGGCGCGTCGGCCTTGGCGGCCGGCTTGGCATCAGCCTTGGACTCGGCCTTGGGAGCCTCTTCCTTGGCGGCGGCACCGTCCGCCGCTTCCACTTCCAGCACGACCGCGCCTTCAGCGACCTTGTCGCCGACCTTCACGGCGATGGACTTGACCACGCCGCCCTGCGACGCGGGGATCTCCATCGAGGCCTTGTCGGATTCGACGGTGATCAGGCTCTGTTCCGCCTTGATCGTGTCGCCCACGGCCACCAGCACCTCGATGACTTCCACTTCCTTGAAGTCGCCGATGTCCGGCACTTTGATTTGAACGGTATTGCTCATAGGGCTCCCCGTTTACAGCGCGATGCGGCGGAAGTCGGCCAGCAGCGCACCCAGATAGGCGTTGAAGCGCGCGGCCGAGGCGCCGTCGATGACGCGGTGGTCATAGGACAGCGACAGCGGCACGATCAGGCGCGGCATGAACTGCTTGCCGTCCCACACGGGCTTGTGCGAGGAGCGCGACACGCCCAGGATCGCCACTTCAGGCGCGTTGATGATGGGCGTGAACGAGGTGCCGCCAATGCCGCCGAGCGACGAGATCGAGAAGCAGCCGCCCTGCATTTCG
>DMTA01000422.1 GCA_003454835.1 Achromobacter sp.
GAAACCGGCGCGCTGATGGCGGCCTACTTCGCCGACGACGCACTCGTGGTCACCAACCCGGAAGTCTCGTCGGTGCGTGACTCGGACCGCATCCTGGGCATCCTGGCCGCCAAGTCCAAGCGTGCGGTCGAGGGCGACGAGCCGGTCAAGGAATACCTGCTGCTGACCCGCTACAACCCGAAGCGCGTGTCCGACGGCGAAATGCTGTCGCTGACCGACATCGAGGACATCCTGCGCATCAAGCTCATCGGCGTGATTCCCGAATCGGAAGCCGTGCTGCAGGCGTCGAACCAGGGCCTGCCGGCCATTCACCTGAAAGAGACCGACGTCTCGGAAGCCTACAAGGACGTCGTCAGCCGTTACCTTGGCGAAGACAAGGCCCTGCGCTTTACCGATTACGAAAAGCCGGGTTTCCTGAAACGCCTGTTCGGAGGCAAGTAAGCGATGTCCTTCCTGTCGTTTCTGCTCGGTCAAAAGAAGACCTCCGCATCCGTCGCCAAAGAACGGTTGCAGATCATCCTTGCCCACGAGCGTGGCCGCGGGGATTCGCCCGATTACCTGCCGCAGCTTCAGCAGGAACTGATCGCGGTCATCTCCAAGTACGTGAAGATCAATCCCGAAGACATCAAAGTGCACCTGGAACGCCAGGACACGCTGGAAGTGTTGGAAGTAAAGATCGAAATGCCGCAGAACGAGACTTGACGTCTCCGCTGAGCGCCGGCCTTGCCGGCGCATGTTGCGCATAAAAAAACGCCCGGCATTGCCGGGCGTCTGTCTTGAGGCGAGACCAGGTGATCAGCGCTTGCCGACCTGGTCGCCGATCACACCGCCGATCGCCGCGCCGCCGACCGTGCCGAGCACGCCGCCGTTGGTGATTACCGCACCCGCGACGCCGCCGAGTGCGGCGCCCCCTACGGTGCTCTTCTGGCGATGGCTCATGCCATCCCACGATGAACAACCCGCCATGGTGGCGGCCAAGGCGACAGCGGCACAGATTTTGGAAAGCGATGCGATTTTCATGATGTAGCTCCTGTTCTTGTACCCGGGCCGCACCGATGATTCAAAACGCGAGCGCGCGGACCTTTGTGGGTTTAGAGCTTTCAGGATCGCAAAATATCCGGGGACACGGTGTTAGGTTTACCCAGGAATTGTGTCAAAGCGAGAGCGAATTTTTGCACCCCTCTGGGGACGATGTTGCAGGGTCCGCCCGCTATTTGACCAGACGTAACACGTCGCGGAATCGCGGGTGCTCGCAAGTCTCCATCCACTCGAAAATCGCCATCTCTGTCGTGACGATCTCCGCGCCATGAGCGCGTGCGCGGCGCAGCGCGGCATGATGGTCCGACGGCTTGCGCGAACCGGCCGCATCGGCGACGAGCACCGTCTTGTAGCCCAGGTCCACCAGACCGATCACCGTTTGCAGCACGCAGATATGCGCCTCGCAGCCCGCCACCAGCACCGTCTTTCGAGAGGCCGGCAACCAGCCGTCGAAACCCGGTTCGCGCGCTGACGAAAAGTGCATTTTCTGAAACGTGGCCTGCACCAGTTCGCGCAGCGGGTCCACGGTCACGCCCAGCATCTTGCTGTGATGCTCGGTGGCCACGACCGGCACATCGAGCAACCGCGCCGCCTGCGCCAGCTTGTGCGCGGCGTTGAGCACGGCGTCGCCTTCGTGGATGACAGGCATCAGACGGCCCTGCATGTCGACAATCAACAGGGTGGAATCGGAGGCGGACAGCAGCATGGCAAGGAACTCCTGGGGGCAAGGGGTCAGCATAACGCCGTGGGGCGGTGTCTGACACCCCTGCAAACTCAGGACCGATTCGGGTGTCTGACACAAAAAAATCCCGGCACCTGGCCGGGATTCTTGGCATTGAGCTGGTGTCAGACACCAGCAGGCGCGTTTTACTTCAATGCCTTGTACCGCAGGCGCTTGGGCTTGGCGCCCTCTTCACCCAGGCGGCGCTTCTTGTCGGCTTCGTATTCCTGATAGTTGCCGTCAAAGAACACGACCTGCGAATCGCCTTCGAAGGCCATGATGTGCGTGGCGATACGGTCCAGGAACCAGCGATCGTGGCTGATGACCATGACACTGCCGGGGAATTCGAGCAACGCGTCTTCCAGCGCGCGCAGCGTTTCGACGTCGAGGTCGTTGGACGGTTCGTCAAGCAGCAGGACGTTGCCGCCGGCAATCAGCGTCTTGGCCATGTGCAGGCGGCCGCGTTCGCCGCCCGAGAGCTGGCCCACGACCTTGTTCTGGTCGCCGCCCTTGAAGTTGAAGCGACCCAGGTAAGCGCGCGACGACATCTCGAACTTGCCGACGGTCAGGATGTCGGCGCCATCGGACACGGCGTCGAACACCGTCTTCTTGTCTTCCAGCGCATCACGCGACTGGTCGACGAAGGCGAGCTTCACGGTCTGGCCGATCTTGACTTCGCCCGAATCCGGCTGCTCGCGGCCGGCGATCATGCGGAACAGCGTGGACTTACCGGCGCCGTTCGCGCCGATGATGCCGACGATGGCGCCCGGCGGCACCTTGAAGCTGAGGTTGTCGATCAGCAGGCGGTCGCCATAGGCCTTGCTGACGTTGTTGAATTCGATGACCTCGTTGCCCAGGCGCTCGCCCACCGGAATGAAGATTTCCTGGGTCTCGTTGCGCTTCTGGTATTCGTACGAAGACAGTTCCTCGAAACGCGCCAGACGGGCCTTGGCCTTGGCCTGGCGGCCCTTCGGGTTCTGGCGCACCCACTCCAGTTCCTTCTTGATGGTCTTCTGGCGCGCCGATTCGGAGGACTCTTCCTGCTTGAGGCGGTCTTCCTTCTGTTCCAGCCACGAGCTGTAGTTGCCCTTCCAGGGAATACCGTAGCCGCGGTCCAGTTCGAGGATCCATTCGGCCGCGTTATCCAGGAAGTAGCGATCGTGGGTCACGCCGACGACGGTGCCGGGGAACTTGTGCAGGAACTGCTCCAGCCATTCAACGCTTTCGGCGTCCAAGTGGTTGGTGGGTTCGTCGAGCAGCAGCATGTCGGGCTTGGACAGCAGCAGGCGGCACAGGGCCACGCGGCGCTTTTCACCACCGGACAGGTTGCCGACGGTGGCATCCCAGGGCGGCAGGCGCAGCGCGTCGGCGGCGATTTCCATCTGGTGTTCGATGTCGTCCGCGCCACTGGAGGCGGCGGCGGCGATGATGGCTTCGAGCTCGGCCTGTTCAGCGGCCAGCGCGTCGAAGTCGGCATCGGGTTCGGCGTAGGCGGCGTAGACCTCGTCCAGGCGCTTCTTGGCGGTGACAACGGCGCCCAGGCCCTCTTCGACAGCCTGGCGGACCGTGTGCTCGGGGTTGAGCTGCGGTTCCTGCGGCAGGTAGCCGATGTTCAGGCCCGGCATGGGCACGGCTTCGCCTTCGATCTCGCGGTCGACGCCCGCCATGATCTTCAGCAGCGTCGACTTGCCCGAGCCGTTCAGGCCCAGCACGCCGATCTTGGCGCCAGGAAAAAACGAAAGGGAGATATCGCGCAGGATCTGCCGCTTGGGCGGCACGATCTTGCCGACGCGGTTCATGGTGTAGACGTATTGGGCCATGGGCTCGTAGGTGAGATATAGCTGAGAAACCGTTGATTGTAGGCCGGATCCCTGACCGGCGTGCGGCAGCGATGATCCGGCCCCGTCGCGCTTTGATCTGCGCCTTCGGCAGCCTTCAGTTGGCCTTCGCGGCCCGGCCCGGCAGACCCGGTGTGCGCATCTGCGCCAGCATTACGCCGGCCAGCGCGAGCGCACCACCGGCAATGTGAAACAGATGCGGCTTTTCATCGAGGAACAGCGCCGCGATGGCCACGGTGAACACCGGCATGACGTTCAGGAAGATGCTGGCGCGGTTGGGGCCCAGATGACGCACGCCCTGCATCCACAGATACGGCGCGAACAGCGATGGAAACACTGCGGCATAGAGCACCAGCGGCACGTTGGCGGCGTTGAGCGGCGACGGCGCGGCCATCAGGAAGGCGGGAAGCTGGAACAGGATGCCGAACGCGACCTGCACGTACAGCGACTGCCACGGCCCCACGGGCAGCGCCCAACGCCGCAGCAGCACGCCATAGAGCGCGTAGGCCAGCGCGCCCAGCCCCATCAGCACGTCGCCGTGGTTGGCGCCCACGGACAGCAGCCGGGCCGGATCGCCCTCGCCGATCAGCAGCGCCAATCCGGCCAGCGACACCAGGCTGCCCAGGACCGCCATGGCCGAGGGACGCTCGCGCATGATCACCGCCATGACGGCGATGGTCATCAGCGGGATCATCGCAGTGATGAAACCCATGTTGGTGGCCGTGGTGGACGCGGCCGCCACATACGCCAGCCCCTGGTAAAGCGCCATGCCCAGTCCGCCCAGCACGGCGAACTTCGGCAGGTGCGCCAGCACCTGGCGGCGTTGCGCCCAGACGCCGGGCAGCGCAAACGGGGTCAGCACGATGCCCGCCAGCGCCCAGCGGTAAAAGCCGATGGCGGCGGGTGCGATCACGCCTGCGGCCATCTTGGTGACGATCATATTGACCGACCAGATCAGGGCGGCCAGGAGGGGAAACAGGAAAAAACGGAGGGGAAGCTGCGGGGCGTCGGAGCGCATGTTTGAAACGGGAGAGCAGAAAGACGGAAGCAAGCCAGTGTAGGCTCCGTCCGACTCGCTGTATACGTCACTTATATGTGGCGGCCGTGTCCGCCGGGCCGTGAATGCCCGCGTTTCTTCGTAATCCAAGCGCCCGATGCACCGCAGCGCCGTTCGCGCGACAATAGCGCCTGACGTATCTGCCGTGCCGTCGCGGCTTCATCGCGCCCAGGAACCTTCATGTCCGCCTCCGCCACTCCTCCCGCTTCCTTGACCCATTTCAGTGCACCCGAACTGGACATGCTGGCCAAGACCGCGGATGCACTCAGCGCCTATCTCGGCAAGCCCGTGCTGGCGGAAGTGGTGCTGGGCGACGAAGGCACCGAATGGGTGACCTACGGTGTCCCGATGGACGAGAAGGCAGAAACGGACGAGGAACAGACGCACGTGCAGATGGGCGGACCGGGCGCACGCCTGCTCGGCAACCGCGGCGGCCTGCCGCAGTCCGATGACGACACCTACGACTGTCTGTACCTGTGGGCGATCCAGATCTCGCTGAACGACGGCGAGCGCTTCATCAAGCTGGACCACGATGGCGAAGAGTCCGCCTGGTCCGACAACCTGGAAGACGTGCTGCCCTTTGCCCTGACCGAGGAACCGCAGCCGGACCCCGACGAAGAAGAGGAAGAGGAAGACGGCGCGGACGACGAAGACGACGACACGCCGTACGACGACGTCCACACCCCCAACCACCGCCACTGAGCGGCGCGCCGCGGCCCGGGCAGGCGCCCGGCCCACGGCGTATGCAGGATCACACCGCGATCCGGCCTTCCTCGACAGCGTGGCAGGCCACGATCGACACCCCCGCCAGCATCGCCACCGGCGCCTCGGCCTTGCACCGGTCGTTGGCGTGCGGGCAGCGCGGATGGAAGGTGCAACCGGACGGCGGATTCAGCGGATTGGGCACCTCGCCCGCCACCGCCGTGCGCGGCTTGCCCGCGCCATTGATGTCCGGAATGGCCTCGAGCAGCATCCGCGTGTAGGGATGCCGCGGCCGTGCGAAGAGTTCGTCGCGCGGCGCCACTTCCACCATGCGGCCCAGATACATCACCCCCACGCGATCCGCCACGTGGTGCACGACGGCCAGGTTGTGCGAGATGAACAGATACGTCAGCCCCAGCTTGCGCTGCAGGTCCTTCATCAGGTTCAGCACCTGCGCCTGCACGGACACGTCCAGCGCCGAAGTGGGCTCGTCGCACACCAGAAACTCCGGGTTGACGGCCAGCGCGCGCGCGATAGAGATGCGCTGGCGCTGCCCGCCCGAGAACTGGTGCGGATAGCGGCTCTGGTCCGCGGGATCCAGGCCCACCTGCCGCAGCAGTTCGCCCACGCGCGCCACGCGGTCCGCGGGCGACATCTGCGTGTGCGTCAGCATCGGCTCGGCGATGATGCGGCCCACGCGCCAACGCGGATTCAGGCTGGCATAGGGATCCTGGAAGATCATCTGCAGGCGCTTGCGCAAGGCGCGCCCACCGGGCTCGGACATGCGCGACAGCGGCTGGCCGTCGAAGCGGATGTCGCCGCGGGTCAGGCCGTACAGGCCGACCAGCATGCGCGCGACCGTGGATTTTCCACAGCCGGATTCGCCCACCAGCGCCAGCGTTTCGCCACGGGCAATGTCGAACGACACGCCGTCCACCGCGCGCAGCATCACTTTGGGCTTGCGCGCCAGCGCGCGCTCCAGCCAGGGCGGCGATACGTCGAACCAGCGCGCCGCGTCCTTTACTTGAACCAAGGGCGTGCTCATGCGGCCACCTCCAACGTATTGCCTTTGTCATGCAGCCAACAGGCCGCGCGCGACGTGCCTGCGGGCATCAGCTCGGGGCGATCGTGCGCGCAGCGCGGCAGACGCTGCCCGCAGCGCGGATTGAACGCACAGCCCGGCGGAATGGCGTTCAGGCGCGGCATGCTGCCGTCGATCTGCACCAGCCGTTCGGTATGGCCTTCCAGTGTGGGAATGGACCCCATCAGCCCCGACGTATACGGATGGCGCGGCTTGTGGATCACGTCGGCCACCGGGCCGATCTCGGCCACGCGGCCGGCGTACATCACTGCCACGCGGTCGGCGGTCTCGGCGATCACGCCCATGTCGTGGGTGATCAGCATGACGGCCGTGCCGTTCTCGCGGCACAGGCGCTTGAGCAGTTCGATGATCTGCGCCTGGATCGACACGTCCAGCGCGGTCGTGGGCTCGTCGGCCACCACCAGCTTGGGCTCTGCTGCCAGGGCCAGCGCGATCACCACGCGCTGGCGCATGCCGCCGGAGAATTGGTGCGGATAGTGGTCGATGCGCTCGCGCGCGGCGGGAATGCCGGTGGACGCCAGCAGCTCGACCGCGCGGTTGCGCGCCTGCGACCACGTCATGTCCAGATGGGTGACGATGGTTTCGGCCAGTTGCCGGCCCACCGTGTACAGCGGGTTCAGCGATGTCAGCGGGTCCTGGAACACCGCGCCGATTTCGCGGCCGCGCACGCGGCGCATCTGTTCGTCGGGCATGTTGTCGATGCGCCGGCCGGCCAGCAGGATCTCGCCGGCCGCGATGCGGCCCGGCGGTTCGAGCAGGCCGATGATGGAGGCGCCGGTCAGCGACTTGCCGGCGCCGGATTCGCCCACCACGCCCAGGACTTCGCCAGCCTGGATGGAAAAGGACACGTCGTCCAGGGCGCGTAGCGTGCCGCGGCGCGTGGGAAACTCCACGCGCAGGTTGCGGACTTCGAGTAATGCGCTCATGGTTACCTCAGTTCAGTCGCGGATTGAGCGCATCGCGCAGCCAGTCACCCAGCAGGTTGACCGACAGCACAAGCAGCACCAGCGCCGCGCCCGGGAAAATGGTGATCCACCACTCTCCGGAAAACAGGAAATCGTTGCCGATCCGGATCAGCGTGCCCAGCGACGGCGCGGTCGGCGGCACCCCCACCCCCAGGAACGACAGCGTCGCCTCGGTGATGATGGCGGTGGCCAGGTGGACCGTGGCCAGGACCAGAACGGGACCCAGCACGTTGGGCAGCACGTGGCGGAACATGATGACGGGCGAGGCCACACCGATCACGCGCGCGGCCTGCACGTATTCTCGGTTCTTTTCCACCAGCGTCGAGCCGCGCACTGTGCGCGCGTACTGCGGCCAGCCGGCCAGCGCGATGGCGCCGATCAGCACCGGGAAGGCGATGATCTCGTGCATCTCGCGCGGCACCGCTGCACGAGCGACGCCGTCGATCAGGAGCGCGATCAGAATGGCGGGAAACGAGAGCTGCACGTCGGCGACACGCATGATGAATGCGTCGATGCGGCCGCCGGCATAGCCCGACACCAGACCGAGCACGATGCCGATCACCATCGACAGCAGCACCGAGGCCAGACCGATCAGCAGCGACACGCGCGTGCCGTACAGGATGGCCGAATACAGATCGCGGCCCTGGCTGTCGGTGCCCAGCAGGTACGTGGCCTGACCGTTGGGTTCCCAGGCCGGCGGCAGCAGCGCGTCCAGCAGTTCGACCTTGGTCAGATCAAACGGGTTGTGCGGCGCGACCCAGCCGGCCCCGAAGGAGCCGATCAACAGGGCTGCGAGCAGCAGCGTGGCGACGATGGCCACCGGCGCCCGGCGCCAGGCCCAGGCAATGTCGCTGTCCCACCAGCGTTTAAGTACGGCGCGCATCAGTGAGCCCCCCCGCGAGTCAGCCCGGAACGCAGCCGCGGGTCCACGACGAAATACAGAAGATCGACGATCAGGTTGATCACCACGAACACCAGTGCAATCAGGCACAGGTACGCGGCCATCACCGGCACGTCGGCGAATTGGACCGCCTGGATGAAGAGCAGGCCCATGCCCGGCCACTGGAACACGGTCTCGGTCACGATGGCGAAGGCGATGATGCCGCCCAGCTGCAGACCGGTGATGGTGATGACGGGCACCATCGTGTTCTTGAGCGCATGGCCAAAGTGGATGGCGCGGCGCTTCAGGCCCCGGGCGCGCGCGAACTTGATGTAGTCCGAGCGCAGGACTTCGAGCATTTCGGACCGCACCAGCCGCAGTACCAGCGTCATCTGGAAGAGCGACAGCGTGATGGACGGCAGAATGAGGTGCTTCCAGCCCGTGGCCGTGAACAGGCCCGACGTCCACCAGCCCAGGCTGACGGTGTCGCCGCGCCCGTAGCTGGGCAGCCAGCCCAGTTGCACCGAGAACACCAGGATCAGCAGGATGCCGATCAGGAAGGTCGGCAGCGACACGCCCAACAGCGAGCCGGCCAGCAGCATCTGCGAAACCAGGCTGTTGCGCTTGAGCGCCGTATACACGCCCAGCGGCACGCCCACGACGAGCGCCAGCAAGGCGGCCACCATGGACAGCTCAAGGGTGGCTGGCAGGCGGGACTTCAGCAAGGTGGAAACGGGTTCGCTCTGGCGCAGGGAGATGCCGAAATTGCCTTGCACGGCGTTGGCCACGAAGTGGCCGAATTGAACGATGGCGGGCTCGTTCAGGCCCAGGCGTTCACGCAGTTCGATGCGTTCGGCATCGGTGGCGTCCTGCCCCAGCATGATGGTGACGGGGTCGCCGACGTATTGGAAAAGCACAAAGGCCAGTAGCGCGACGGTGAGCATCACCGCTACGGCCTGCAACAGGCGACGCAGTATGAAAGCGAACATAGGCGGTAAAAAGCAAGACGGCGGAACCGGGTAGGTCCCGCCGTCTGGTTAGCCTGGATCAGTCAACCTTGACCCAATCGGCAACGAGGCGGTTGTCGGCACGGTGGATGACCGTGACGTTCTTGCGCATGGCCCAGGGGATGACCTGGTCGTGCAGCGGGATGTGCCCGAAGTCCTTGGCGTGCCCTTCCAGCACGGTGATGATGTCGGCGTCGCGCTTCTTCGCATCGGTCTCGGTCTTGATGCGATCGATGATGACGTCGAGTTCCTTGTTGCTGTAGTTGCCCAGGTTGTACATGCCGTCCGCGCCCTCACCCTTGGTGCGGATCAGGTTCTGCAGCGTGTACATGGCGTCGAAAGTGGGCACGCCCCAGCCGAACAGGTAGGCGCTGGTGTCGAACGACTGCACCTTCGGGAAGTACGTGGAGCGCGGCATGGCGTTCATGGTGGCCTTGACGCCGACCTTGGCCCACATGCCGACGACGGCCTGACAGATGGCTTCGTCGTTGATGTAGCGGTTGTTCGGGCAGTCCAGCGTGAAGTTCAGCGTGCCGTCGTAGCCGGCTTCCTTGAGCAGGGCACGGGCCTTTTCGGGATCGTAGGGCACGCGCTTGTGCACCGATTCAGCCCAGCCATGCACCTGCGGGGCGATCATCGTGCCGGTGGGCGCCGACAGGCCGCGCATCACGGCGCGCTTGATGGCGTCCACGTCGATGGCGCGGTACAGCGCTTCGCGCACGCGGACGTCCTGAAAGGGGTTCTTGCCCTTGATGTTGGAGTACTGCAGCTCCGGACGCTTCTGGTCCAGGCCCAGGTAGATGGTGCGGTATTCGTTGCCTTCGACGACCTTCTGCTGCTGGCGCAGGCGCTCCAGATCCTGGGCGGCCGGGTCCAGCACGAAGTCGATTTCGCCCGACAGCAGCGCGGCGGTGCGCGTGGCGTTCTGCTTGATCGGCGTGAAGATGACTTCGGTCACGTTGCCGACCTTGTCAGCCTTGTTCCACCAGTCCTTGTTTTCCTCGAAGACGGTGCGCACGTCGACTTCGCGGCTCTTGAGCTTGTAGGGGCCCGTGCCGTTGGTGTTGCGCGCGCCGTAGGTTTCTTCCTTGTTGACGAAGTCCTGGGGCTTGGGGATGTTGTTCTTTTCGGACCAGGCCTTGTTCATGATGAACACGTTGGTCAGCTGGCGCAGCAGCACGGGGTTGGGCGCCGAGGTCTCGATCTCGACCGTCAGGTCGTCGATCTTGCGCGCTTCCTTGATGCCGGTGGTGTAGGCCTTGTAGTTCGACGTGGGCGCCATGGCGCGGTGGATCGAAAACACCACGTCGTCAGCCGTGAACGCGGCGCCGTCATGGAACTTGACGTTGGGGCGCAGCTTGAAGCGGTACAGGGTGGGCGACACCTGTTCCCATTCGGTGGCCAGGCGCGGCGACACCTTGAAAGACTTGTCGTAGTCGACCAGGGGCTCGTAGATGTAGCTGTTGGCGGCGATCGTCATGCCTTCGTTCTGCGAATGCGGATCGAAAGTGAGGATGTCGCCCTGAGCGGCCCAGCGGAAGGTCTTGGCTTGCCCGATCGAGGGCACTGCCACGGCGGCGGCGATCGCGATAGCAATCAAAGTGCGGCGCATAAGTGTCAACTCCTGACAGTAGTCTGAATACCGGCGCGAGTGTGCCTACCCGCGAGACCCGCGTCAATTCAGGGTTTGCGCGTACCGGCGATCGTTTTCACAGAGAAACGACAATCAGGGACGCATAAGCATGTAACGAAATAATCGGACCAAACGATGTTCGAGTGCGCGCTTGCAACAGATGGGCTTATTCGTCCGGGTCGATGGGCAATTCCAGCGGAACGTGTTCGGTCATCAGCACATCCAGCATGTCGATCAGCAGCGCGGCCTTTTCTGCGCCGAAGGGGGCCAGCACCGCCTTCTGGTGCTGCAAGGCCTGATCGCACAGGCCGCCGATAAGGTTGGAGCCCTTGGCCGTGATGCAGACCCGCGTCTGGCGGCGGTCTGCGCGCACGCCGGTGCGGGCCACCAGACCGTCGGCTTCCATGCGCTGCACGACCTTGCTGAGGGTGGGCTGCTTGGTGATGGCCAGCACGGCCAGGCTGCCGATGGTCTCGCCGGCGCTGCCCTGCAAGCTGGCGAGCACGCGCCATTCGGTCACCGACAAGCCCGCGGCTTTGACCTGTTGATGGAATTCAGCCGAGATGCGCTGGCTGGCCTGCGCGAGCAGATAGGCCAGGTAGCCGTCGACGAACCGCGGGCCCGTGGCGGCGGCGCGCGTGCCGCGTGGCTTATCTGCCTGCATGTTGGTTTGCTCCCGCGCACCCATTTCGAAGGCCCGCCCCGTTGCCGAAAAGCGCATTGCACCACGACGGCGCAGCCGTGCGCCATGATGTACCGCAATGCTGTTGCGCAGCACAGGGTATACCCCAAATCGCAACCCGTTTTTGCACCATTGCAGCGCCCTCAATCCGTCGAAAACCTAGAGAACAACCAGTATATACACCCTTGTTTTTGCGTGATATTTTTTAATTTCCATGAAATTTCATCTTTTTTATTGACAGCTAAAACGTTGACTCCTAAAGTATTTTTCAGGCGATGTTTTCGTGGCAAGACGATGCTGCACGGCAGCACGGATTAAGGATCCCGACGGGGTCCGCGAAAGGGATCCAAGATGGCGGAAAGGTCTTTCAAAAAAGAAGTCCAGCAACTGCGCATCGGCGCGGGCGAGGAATTTCGCGGCGAAGGGATCCTTGCCGTCACGAAGGCGCTGCTGCAATCCGGCGTGGGCTATGTCGCCGGCTATCAGGGTTCTCCGATCTCGCATCTGATGGACGTGCTGGCCGACGCCAACGACATCCTGCAGGAACTGGGCGTGCACTTCGAGGCGAGCGCCTCGGAAGCCACCGCCGCGGCCACGCTGGCCGCCTCCGTCATGTATCCCATTCGTGGCGCCGTGACGTGGAAGTCGACGGTGGGCACCAACGTCGCCTCCGACGCGCTGGCCAACCTGGCCTCGGGCGGCGTCACCGGCGGTGCGCTCGTCATCGTCGGCGAAGACTATGGCGAAGGCTCGTCGATCATGCAGGAACGCTCGCACGCGTTCGCCATGAAGTCGCAGATCTGGCTGCTGGACCCGCGTCCCAATCTGGAAAGCATGGTCAAGGCGGTGGAAGACGGATTTGCGCTGTCGGAAGCCAGCAAGACGCCCGTGATGCTGCAACTGCGCATCCGCGGCTGTCACGTGCATGGCCGCTTCATCGCCAAGGAAAACAAGCGCCCGGCGTTCAGCCTGGCCGAGGCGCTGGAAAACCCGGCGCGCGACACCAGCCGCATCGTGCTGCCGCCGGCCTCGTTCCTGCACGAGCAGGAAAAGATCAAGGAGCGCTGGCCGGCCGCCATCCGATACATCAAGGAAAACCAGCTCAACGAGCACTTTGACGGCGACCAGGACGACATCGGCCTGATCCTGCAGGGCGGTCTCTACAACGGCGTCATCCGCGCGCTGCAGTTGCTGGGACTGGCCGACAACTTCGGCAACAGCCGCATCCCGCTGTACGTGATGAACGTGACCTACCCCGTCATCGAGGACGAGGTCATCGATTTTTGCCGCGGCAAGCGCGCCGTGCTGCTGCTGGAAGAAGGCCAACCGGACTACATCGAGCAGAACCTGCACGCGGTGCTGCGCCGCGCCGGTGTGAGCACGCAGTTGTCCGGCAAGGACGTGCTGCCGATGGCCGGCGAATACACGACCCAGGTCATGCGCGACGGCCTGCGCGAATTCCTCAAGCGCAACCGGCCGGAATCGCTGCAGACGCATCCGGCGGTAGCGGTGGATGCGCAGGCAGAAGTGCAGCCCGCAGTTCAGCCCGAGCCCCAGCTCACCATCACCGAAATCTCGCGGCCCAAACCCGCGCGCCCCGCCGAGCAGCCCATCACCTTCCACAAGCACGTCGAAGGCCTGGCTGCCGTCGTGCCGCCGCGGCCCGCGGGCTTCTGTACGGGCTGTCCGGAGCGGCCCATCTTTTCCGCGCTGACGCTGGCGCAGGAAACGCTGGGCCAGCATCACATCTCGTGCGACATCGGCTGCCATCTCTTTTCCATCCTGCCGCCCTTCAACCTGGGCGCGACGACCATGGGCTACGGCCTGGGCGCCTCCAGCGCGGCGGCCTTCAACGTGCCGGCCGCCAAGCGGCCCATCTCCATCATGGGCGACGGCGGCTTCTGGCATAACGGCCTGGCGTCGGGCATCGGCAACGCGGTGTTCAACAAGTACGACGGCGTCATCGTCATCGTCGACAACTTCTATGCATCTGCCACCGGGGGACAGGACATCCTGTCCTCGCGCGCCGACAACCCGGACCGCTCGACCAACAATCCGATCGACCAGGCCGTGCGCGGCGTGGGCGTGAAGTGGGTGCGCACGCTGGACCGGACCTACGACGTGGCCAAGGTGCGGGCCACCATCGAAGAGGCGCTGACCACCGACATCAAGGGCCCGAAGGTCATCATCGCGCAGTCCGAATGCATGCTGAACAAGCAGCGGCGCGTAAAGCCCCTGTTCAACAAGGCGGTCAAGGAAGGCAAGCGGGTGGTCAAGGAACGCTTTGGCGTGGACCCCGACGTCTGTACCGGCGACCACGCCTGTATCCGGCTGTCCGGCTGCCCGTCGCTGACGGTCAAGGACAGCGGCGACCCGCTTAAGGAAGATCCGGTCGCGCACGTGGAAAGCAGCTGCGTGGGCTGCGGCAATTGCGGCGAGGTCGCCCATGCCGCCGTGCTGTGCCCGTCGTTCTACCGCGCCGACATCATCCATAACCCGACCGGCGCCGACCGCTTCCTGGCGCGCATGCGCGGCGCGGTGATCGGCTTCCTGCAACGGCGCCGCGCGGCGCGTCTGGCGCACGATGCGCTTTGAGGAACCCAGCAACATGAACGCGGCGGCGATGCAGCAAGGCAACCCCATCAAGATCGCGATCCTGGCCATGGGCGGCCAGGGCGGCGGCGTGCTGGCCGACTGGATCGTCGACATGGCCGAGCACGCCGGCTGGTGGGCGCAGACCACCTCGGTGCCCGGCGTGGCGCAACGCACCGGCGCCACGATCTACTACCTGGAACTTCTGCCAGAAGCCGACGTGCAGCGCGCCGGCAAGCCGCCCGCGT
>DMTA01000259.1 GCA_003454835.1 Achromobacter sp.
GCGAGCGCGCCGCCCCCCGCGTCGACGTCCGCAGCCGCCGCCCCCGTGAGCCGCGCCAGGCTGAAATCTTCACCGTTTTCGCCCCCTGCCCCCAGGGATTGGAAGAAGCGCTGACCGCCGAGATGCAGGCGCTCGGCTACGAAGACGCCAAGGCCGGCCGGGCGGGCTGCTCATTCACGTCCGACTGGTCGGGCATCCAGCGTGCCAATCTGTATTCGCGTCTGGCGACCCGCATCCTGGTGCAGGTGGCGCACGCCGAGATTTCCCACGAGGACGACATCCTCGATCTGGCGCGCGATACGCCCTGGGAACGCTGGTTCGGCGCTGAACAGACACTGCGTGTGGACACCTCGGCCATCAAGAGCCCCGTGCAGAGCCTGCAGTACTGCAACCTGCGCGCCAAGGATGGCATCTGCGACCGCCTGCGCGAGCTTGAAGGCGAGCGCCCCAGCATCGACACGGTCCGTCCCGATGCGCGCGTCCACCTTTTCCTGACGGGTCACACGGCCACGCTGTACTTGGACACGTCGGGCGAATCCCTCTTCAAGCGCGGCTGGCGCCTGGACAAAGGCGAAGCGCCGCTGCGCGAAAACCTGGCGGCCGGCATGCTGGCGCTGGCGGGCTGGGACCCGGCCGCGCCGCTCCTGGACCCCTTCTGCGGCTCCGGCACGATTCTGATCGAAGCTGCCTGGATCGCGCTGGGCGTGCCTCCGGGCATCTCGCGCCCGTTCGGTTTCGAACGCCTGCGTGACCACGATGCCTACCGCTGGCGCGACCTGAAGGAAGACGCCCGCGCCCGCATCCTGCCTCAGCTCGACGCGCCGCTGGTGGGTTACGACCTCAATCCCCTGGCCATCGAGTACGCCCGCAACAACGCCGAGCGCGCCTGGCTGACCGCCGACTCGATCCGGTTTGAAGTGGGCGATGCCCGCGAAGTGACGGCGCCCGCCGACCACGGCTGGATCGTCACCAACCCGCCCTACGGTGAGCGCATGGGCGCGGAACAGGACGCCGACCTGTGGCGCGACTGGGCAACCTGCCTGAAGCGCAATTTTGCGGGATGGGAGCTGCACGTCATTACAAGCGACCTGACGCTGCCCAACCAGATGCGCTTGAAGCCCAAGCGGCGGGTTCCGCTGCACAACGGCGCGCTCGATTGCCGCTTGTTCGGGTTCGAACTGGTGGCCGCCGGCTACCGCGACGCCTGAGCTCGTTGTAAAAGCGCCGCAACATGCGGCGCCTATCTTTGCTTATGGTGCCCCGCCGCTCGGTTTTGGGGCATCATCAGCACCAAGGTGTTGCCAAGTTGCACCAGCTCGAATCGGCCTCTTGCATAGTTTCAGGGTAAACCCCTATAATCCGGGTTATCCCTAGTAGCAAACAACTGTGCAAGCCCGTGGAGGCTATTGTGATCAACCCGAACAACACCATTCGCCTGACCGACGAACTCGAGCGTCAACTGATGCTCCAGGCTATCGAAGAACAATTCCGCCCGCATCCGATGCGGGCGTTGGCTGCAGGCCTGCGCAAGCTGGCCCACGGCATCAAGGCTCTGGCCGGCAAGACGAGCGCCAAGAACGCGCATTCCGCTGCCTAAGCTGGGCCCAGGCTTCGGCCTAACGATTTTCCCCTTGGGGGCTGCATAGCCCCTTTTATAGACCCGCCCTCACCGGCGGGTTTTTTTTCGCGCGAAACGTGGGGCAACAATTTATGGATAATACGCGTCCATGAACGACGCCCACCTCGACGAAACGCCCAACCGGCTGCGCCGGTTCGCCTGCATGATGTACGAAGCCGTCCTGCTGTTCGGCGTCGTGTTCCTCGCGGGTTATCTGCTGGATACCCTCACCCAAAGCCGCAACGCGCTGGAATTGCGGGCCGCCCGGCAGGCGTGGCTGTTCGTGGCGATCGGCGCCTACTTCGTGCTGTGCTGGCGCCGCCGCGGCCAGACGCTGCCCATGAAAACCTGGAACATCCGGCTGGTGGACCGGCACGGCAACACGCCGTCGACCGGCCTGCTGATCCTGCGCTACATCCTGGCCTGGCCGCTGGTGCTCGCAGGCGCCGCCGTGGTGTGGGGCGCGGCGCTGGCGACAGGTTGGCCGTCCGTAGACATGTTCATCGTTGCGGCCCCCTTTGCCATCTTCATCTGGTCATGGTTTGACCCGGACGGTCAGTTCCTGCACGACCGGATTCTGGGCACGCGCCTGCGCAACGCGCCGCAGGCCAAGAAAGCGCGCTGACCGGCACGCGTGGCGGCGCGCCGCCGGCATCGCAGTTTGATGCTTGCCACGCCCCCCGGATATTTCGCGCGCCTGTTCAGAAAGATGACAGCCGCACGCCCGGACAATGAGGCCCCATTTAATTTACGGCTTCATTCTCACCATGCGAGCATTCCTTTCCCGCCTGTCGCTGGCGCTCGCCAGCGCGCTGTTGTTCCTGCACGCAGGCGCGTCCGCCCAGAACGCATCGGCCCAGCAGGAAATTGAATCCGCTTCCAAGGCCGCCTTCGCCGCGGCACGGCAGGGTCCCACCGACGTGACACTGGGCGACCAGGCCACCCTGAAGCTGCCCCAAAGCATGTTCTTCGTACCGCGCCCGCAGGCTGAGCGGTTGATGCAGGCCTACGGCAACGGCAAGGATCCTTCCCTCCTGGGGGTCGTGATGCCCAAGAGCGACGACGAGGACTGGGTCGTCACCGTCAATTTCGACAAGGCCGGCTACATCAAGGACGATGACGCCCGGAACTGGAACGTCAGCGAATTGTTGGACAGCCTTCGCGAAGGCACTGAGGCGTCCAACGAGGAGCGCAGGAAGCGGGGCTTTCCGGAGCTCACGGTGGGCGGCTGGGTGGAGACGCCCAAGTACGACAGCAACACGCAGCGCCTGGTCTGGTCGGTGGCCGCCAAGCACAAGGGCGCGGCCGCCGAAGAAGACGGCACCGTGAACTACAACACCTACGCGCTGGGCCGAGACGGCTACATCACACTGGATCTGATCACCGAGAAGAACAAGGTGCCCACGGACAAGGCCGCCGTTCTGGCGCTGCTGGACAACCTGCACTACGTCGAAGGCAAGCGCTACGCCGATTTCGACGCCTCGAGCGACAAGGTTGCCGAGTATGGCCTGGCGGCCCTGGTGGCGGGCGTCGCAGCCAAGAAGCTGGGGCTGTTCGCGGTGATCGCGGCGTTCCTGGCCAAGTTCGCCAAGGTGGGGATCCTGGCCGCGGCGGCGCTGGGCGGCGGGCTGTGGAAGCGCCTGAAGGGCAAAAAGGCCACCGGACAGTCCTGATCCGGTGGACCGGCGGTGCGTGGCCCCTTCCCACGCACCGTCACAACCGCGTCATGAATTCGTCACGCGCGCGTCATCGCCAGGTGGTCTCATTCTCAAGCATGACCACAGCCCACAGGGAAGCGACCGTGAACGAAATCCAACCGACGCACTGGCGCGCCCTGTGGATTTCCGATATTCACCTGGGCACTGCCGGGTGCAAGGCGGAATTTCTGCTCGATTTCCTGGATCACAATGATTCGGACACCCTGTACCTGGTCGGGGACATCGTGGACGGCTGGCAACTGCGCAAGCACTGGCATTGGCCCCGGGCGCACAACGACGTGATCCAGCGCATTCTGCGCAAGGCCCGTAACGGCACCCGCGTCGTGTTCATCCCGGGCAACCATGACGAATTCGCCCGGGAGTTCGCCGGTTTCGCCTTCGGCGACATCGAGGTCCTGGATGAGGACGTGCACGTCACGGCCAAGGGGCTGCGCCTGCTGGTGCTGCACGGCGACCAATTCGACGGCGTCATCCAGCACAGCCGCTGGTTGGCGCACCTGGGCGACGGGCTCTACCAGTTTGCGCTGTGGGTCAATCACCATTTCAACCGCCTGCGCAACCGGCTGGGCATGCATTACTGGTCGCTGTCCCAGTACCTGAAGCACAAGGTCAAGAACGCGGTGTCGTTCATCACCGACTTCGAGGAGGCGCTGGCCGGCGAGGCCCGACGGCGCGGACTGGACGGCGTGGTCTGCGGCCACATCCACAAGCCCGAACTGCGCGACGTGGGCGGCATCCTGTACTGCAATGACGGCGACTGGGTCGAAAGCCTGTCGGCGCTGGCGGAAACGCACGACGGCCAGCTCCAGCTTCTGGACTGGGCGGTGCTGCAGGCCGAACGCCAGCGCGACCCGGCCAACCGCCCGCCGCGGTCCCTGACGCTGCCGGCCCTGCCGTCGGCGCTACGCCGTCAAGGCAAGCACCCGTGATAACCCGTATGCGTCCCCGTTACGCAACGGGGATATTGCAGTTCACGCCCCTCTAGGTCATGCTTGCACCTGAGTAACGGGCGATATGACCCGTTCACGCCGCAACATGCTTACAACATAGGGCCATGAACGACCAATATCAGGCGCTCTACCAATCTTTCCGCTGGCTGGTGCCCACCCAGTTCAACATCGCGGAAGCGTGCTGCCACCGCTGGGCATCCAGCAGTCCGGATGCGCGGCGCATTGCCATCTACTACGAAGATGAATCCGGCAACCGCGAGGTCTGGACCTTCGCCCGTCTGGCGGAAGCCGCCAATCAACTGGCCAACGGCCTGGTGAAAATGGGCGTGGGCAAGGGCGACCGGGTCGGTGTGGTTTTGGGGCAACGCCCGGAAACCGTGGTCGCCCACATGGCCATTTACAGCGTCGGCGCGGTGGTCCTGCCCCTGTCCGCGCTCTTCGGCCCCGAGGCGCTGCAAAGCCGCCTGTGCGATGCCGAAGCCCGCGTCGCCATCGTCGACCACGCCTCCAGCGCCAACCTGCTGGCCGTCACCGAACACTGTCCTGCCCTTCAGCAGGTCATCGGCATCGGCTTCGCCGACGAGCGCGTGCTGCCGTGGCGCAGCCTGCTGGCCCGCCAGCCCAACGAGTTCAAGGCCGTGCAGACCCGTTCGTCGGATCCGGCCATCCTGCTCTACACCTCCGGCACGACGGGCGCCCCCAAGGGCGCGCTGCTGCCCCACAGCGTGCTGATCGGCAACCTGCCAGGCTTTGTCGCCTCGCAGGACTGGTTTCCCAAGCCCGCCGACGTGTTCTGGTCGCCCGCCGACTGGGCCTGGACCGGCGGCATGATGGACGCCCTGCTGCCCACGCTGTACTTTGGCCACCCTATCGTCGGCACGCGCGGGCGCTTCTCCGTGGAACGCGCCTTCGAACTGCTGGAACGCTATCAGGTCACCAATACGTTCCTGTTCCCCACCGCGCTGAAGATGATGATGAAGGCGGTACCGGAACCCCGCCAGCGCTACCAGCTTGCCCTGCGGTCCATCATGAGCGCGGGCGAAAGCGTGGGCGAGACGGTGTTCGACTGGTGCCGGACGGCGCTGGGCGTGACGCCCAATGAAATGTTCGGGCAGACCGAGATGAATTACGTGGTCGGCAACAGCAACAAGCGCTGGCCCGCCAAACCCGGTTCCATGGGCCGTCCGTATCCCGGCCACAACGTGGCGGTGCTGGACGACGACGGCGCGCCGGTCGCGCCGGGCGCCACCGGCGAGATCGCGGTCAACCGGCTGGACATCCACGGCTTTCCCGATCCGGTCATGTTCCTGGGTTACTGGCGCAACGAGGCCGCCACGGTGGCCAAGTTCAAGGGCGACTGGTGCCTGACGGGCGACCTCGCCACCGTCGATGAGGACGGTTACCTCTGGTATGCGGGCCGCGCCGACGACGTGTTCAAGTCGGCCGGATACCGGATCGGCCCGGGCGAAATCGAAAGCTGCCTGGTCGGCCACCCGGCCGTGGCCAATGCCGCGGTGGTGCCCAAGCCGGACGCCGAGCGCGGCGCGGTGGTCAAGGCCTTCGTGGTGCTGACGCCGGAATTCGCTCACCGGGATCGCGGCGAAATCACCGAAAACCTGCAGGAACACGTGCGCGAGCGCCTGGCGCCGTACGAGTATCCGAAAGAAATCGAATACGTGGACGAACTGCCCATGACCACCACGGGCAAGATCCAGCGGCGCGTCCTGCGGCTGCGCGAAGAAGAACGCGCGCAGGCCAGCGCGCCCCAGACCGACGTTGGCGCGCCCGATGCCGCCCCGGCGCGCACAACGGAGACCTAGCATGGCCATCTATCAGCTGAACGACCTGATTCCCCGCATCGACCCGCAGGCTTACGTGGCCGACAGCGCCGACATCATCGGCAACGTCACGCTGGAAGCTGGCGTCAGCATCTGGTCGCACGTGTCGATCCGCGGCGACAATGACGTCATCCTGATCCGCGAAGGCACCAATATCCAGGAATCCAGCGTCCTGCACGTGGACTCGGGCTGTCCCATGACCATCGGCCCGAACGTCACCGTCGGCCACCAGGCCATGCTGCACGGCTGCACCATCCACGAAGGCGCTCTGGTGGGCATGCAGGCCATCGTCCTGAACAATGCCGTCATCGGCCGCAACTGCCTGATCGGCGCCGGGGCCATCATTCCTGAAGACCGGGTCATTCCGGACAACTCGCTGGTCATCGGCATCGGCAAGATCGTGCGCGAGCTGTCCGCCGAGGAAATCGCCAACATGCACAAGAACACGGCCCATTACGTGGCGCGCGGCCAACAGTACAAGACGGCCTTGAAACGTCTGGGCTGACGGCTCGGGCGACGGCGGCCCGAGGCGCCCCGGGGGCCGCCGCAACCCCTCTGCCAACAGGGGGAATCCTCCCCTGCGATCGGCTAACATTCCGCTATGACCGATCAGCTCAAGAAATACCTCACCGAAGACCGCAGCGTCCGCGTTCAAGCGGTTCGCCTGTCTGACACCTGGAAGGCCGTTCAGGCCAACCACGACTACCCGCCCGCCATCACCGACCTGCTCGGCGAACTGGTGGCGGCATCCACCCTGCTCGCCGCCAACATCAAGTTCGATGGGTCGCTGGTGTTGCAGATTCAGGGCGACGGCCCCATCGCCCTGCTGGTGGTGGAATGCCGCTCGGACCTGAGCCTGCGCGCCACCGTCAAGATGCGCGAAGGCCACGAGGTGCCCAGCACCGGCGACATGCAAAGCCTGTTGAACCCCGGTGGCAACGGACGCTTCATCGTCGTGCTGGACCCGCAGCGCAAGCTGCCCGGCCAGCAGGCCTATCAGGGCATCGTTCCGCTCGAAGGCGACACCGTCGCCGAAGCCCTTCAACACTACATGAAGGCCTCCGAGCAACTGGATACGCGCCTGTGGCTGTCGGCCGACGCCGACCACGCGGCCGGCATGCTGCTGCAGCGCCTGCCGCACCACGGCGGCGGCGAGACCGACCGCGCCCTGACCGAACAGGTGGCCGCCGAGACCTGGGAGCGCATCAACGCCCTGGCCGGCACGCTCAAGCGCGACGAAATCCTGGCCACCGACACCGACACGCTCATCCACCGCCTGTTCTGGGAAGAAACGCTCATCGCATTCGACCCGCAGCCCGTGAGCTGGCACTGTCCGTGCACCCGCGAGCGCGTGGCCAACATGCTGCGTTCGCTGGGCGAAGCAGAAGTCAACAGCATCCTGGAAGAGCGCGGCCAGGTCGACGTGGCCTGCGACTTCTGCGGCAAGCCTTACAAGTTCGATTCGGTCGACTGCGCGGCGCTGTTCTCTGCCAGCCAGACGTCTTCCGGAGAAGACCCTCCCACCGTGCATTGATGATCGATGCGTCCCGGCGGCAAGCCCGCCGGAACGTTTTTGTCACACCGGATTGTCCTCATCGACAGGCGGTCATGGGCGCGCCACACTGCGCAGCCATGACCGCCTTTATTTTTCCTTCCGGATCACGCGCCACCCGCCGGCAGCACGGGGCCGCCGCCATCGAGTTCGCCGTGGCGGGCGCCATTGTGCTGCTGCTGGGCCTATTGTGCGTTGAAGCCGCGCGGTGGCACGGCGCACGCCAGATGGCGCATCTGGCGCTGATGGAAGCGGCTCGCGCCGGGGCTACCGGCCACGGCAACCCGGAACGTCTGCGGACGGCCTTCCTGCAAGCGCTGCTGCCGCTG
>DMTA01000263.1 GCA_003454835.1 Achromobacter sp.
GCCACGATGCGCTCGCCCAGCCAAGCCAGCGCGCGCGAGGATTTCTGGCGGAGGTAAAGGCCCAGGTCATCCAGCTTGACGATGCCGGCAACCAGGCCGTAGACGCCCACCGTCATCCCGATGGCAATGATGGACAGCACCGCGACCTGGCGCGTGAAGTCGGCGCCGGCCACGGCGCCCAAGCTGATGACGATGATTTCCGCCGACAGGATGAAGTCGGTGCGCACCGCGCCTTTGATCTTGGTCTTTTCGAATGCCACCATGTCGACCGACTGGTTCTGCAGGGCCTCGGCGCGCGCGGCGTGGTGGCCTTCCGGGGATTCGCCATGCGACAGGTACTTGTGCGCCAGTTTCTCGACGCCTTCGTAGCAAAGGAACGCGCCGCCCAACATCAGGAGCGGCGTGATGGCCCAGGGCGCGAACGCGCTGATGAGCAGCGCCGCAGGCACCAGGATCAGCTTGTTGATGAAGGAACCCTTGGCCACCGCCCAGACCACGGGAAGCTCGCGGTTGACCGGCACGCCGCTGACCTGCTGGGCATTGAGCGCCAGGTCGTCGCCCAGCACGCCTGCCGTTTTCTTGGCCGCCACCTTCGTCATGACGGAAACGTCATCCAGGATGGTGGCGATATCGTCGAACAACGCGAAGAAACTGCTTCCGGCCATCAAGAACCCCTGTCGCCCTGTAAGGTGTTCCGAGTGTACAGGCGGCGGTCGCCGGTTTCATGCAACGGAGATGGCGCTTTTCATTCCTTTTGTGTCCGGATCTGAGATGGCGCGGCGGGCGGCGAAACAGGTACGCTGGCGCACCGGTATCTTCCCGATGTTGGAGCCTTCCATGCTTGCCTTGCGCCCCACCTGCGAACACTGCGACACGGCCCTGCTGCCGGATTCTCGGCTGGCCAGGATATGCAGCTTTGAGTGCACCTTTTGCGCCGATTGCGTGGAAGAAGTGCTGGGGAATGTATGCCCCAACTGCGGCGGCGGCTTCGCGCCCCGGCCGGTGCGCCCGGCCATGGACCGCAAGGGCGGCAACTTTCTGGGCACGCATCCTGCCAGCGCAGAACGCAAGCACCGGCCGGTGGACCGCGAGGCGCATGCCGCCTTGCGGCGCGCGCTTGAGGCCATTGCGCCGGAAGATCGCTAACGCCGGTAGGGCAGCCCAAACGCCGAAAGGCCGGCAAGCCCGCCGGAACCGGCTTGGGCGCCGGGCCGGTTGCTACATTGCTTCGATGCGCGGATAAAGATCGCGGTTTTCGCGCTGCATGCGCTCGTGGACGCGGCGAAGCACGGTGTTGGCGTCGTCCCGGAAACCGCGCTCGTCCAGTTCAAGATTGCGCGCGTTGTTCCAGCGCTTGGCAAAACCTTCATAGGCGGCGGCGATGGCGTCCATCTCTTCCTGGAATTCCCGCCCCTTGCGCGCCAGTTCGGCGTCGGCGCTGCGCGCCACGGCCGGATACAGCGCCCGGTCCTCGACCGCCAGATGCAGCTTGATGGTGGCGCTCATGGCCACGATGCCCTGCGCGATCTCGGCCGCGTTGCGCGCCACGCCCGCCAGGGCCAGCTTGCGCAGCGCCGCGATGCCTTCCAGGATATCCACGTGCTGCTGCTTGAATTTGTCGATATTCATACGGACCTTCCCTGCTGATGCCGCGGGGCCGGCAGGCCCCGCCCTTCCTTGCCGCGCCCGTCAGGCCGGGGCGCGCGCGCCTGCGTTCTCGAAGAGGATGTTGTTCTCGAGGTGGATGTGCGCCATCAGGTCTTCCTTGAACTGGCGGATGCCCAGGTACAGCGCGCGCCACGTATTGCAGGCGGCGCGCGGCAGCGTCACGTTGTTGGTCAGGGCCATCAGACGTTCGAGCGCGACGCCGTGGTCGTCGTGTTCCATGCGCATCACCATGATCGGCATGGTCGCCATGGCGCCGTGACCGCGAGCCAGCATGGGGAACAGCACCTGTTCCTCTTTCTGCATGTGGCTTTCCAGTTCCTGCTGCATGGTGCGCAGGTGGTCGGCCAGGCCCGTTGGGCAGTCCGGGCTGTCGGCGTGCACCTGTTCCACCTTTAGCGCCAGGCGGATAAGTTCCGGAAACTGCTGGCGATGCACCTCGTGGTAGCGCGCCAGGATGTGGTCGACCAGTTCGGCCGGCGACGCCAGCCCCCAGTCGGTTTCCTGTTGGGGGTTTTGCGCCAGGGCCACCAGGCGGGCCTCGATCTGCGCAGGGTCCAGCGAACGCTGGGCCGCCGCCTCGGCCAGGCTCTTCTTGCCGCCACAGCAGAAGTCCAGATCGAACTCGTGAAACACCTGCGTGGCGCCGGGAATGCTGCGGGCCAACTGGCCCAGGGATTGCTCAACCATGCTCATCGCGTCTCTCCAAAGATCATTGCGGTGCTTCTCTACTTGCGAAAACCGTGCCAGGAAAAACTTGCGATTTATCAACCACCTGCGATTTAAAGGGTAGATATCACCCTTCAACATGAGGGTTCTATTCACCTTGCAACGGTAGAATTCACCCCATGCAAAATCTCCTGCTTGCGGACCTGGTCGCCGACCTGCCGCCCGCCATCCGGCTTCAACGCCTGGTCTCCAGTCTTCGCACCCATTTCCGCTGCGGCGCGGTTGCGCTCTTGCAGCTTGAAGAGGACCATCTGCGCCCCATCGCGGTGGACGGCCTGACCCAGGACGCGCTGGGCCGCCGCTTTGCCGTGCAGCAGCACCCGCGGCTGGCGGCCATTCTGGGACGGCGCGGCGTCACCTGCTTTCATCACGACAGCACCCTGCCCGATCCCTACGACGGACTCATCAATGGCATGGCAGGCGAACCGCTGCCGGTGCACGACTGCATGGGCACCAGCCTGCATATCGAGGGCAAGACCTGGGGTGTGCTGACGCTGGACGCGCTGGAGGTCGGCACGTTCGACATGGAGGCCCAGGCCGACCTGCGCGACTACATCGTGCTGCTCGAAGCCGCGCTGCGCACCACCCGCCTTGAAGCCGAGATCCGCGCCCTGCGCGTCGCGCGCGGCCAGGCGC
>DMTA01000553.1 GCA_003454835.1 Achromobacter sp.
CAGGCCGCGCACCAGCAGGCCGATTATCTGGCCAAGAAGCTGACGGCCCGGCTGCGCAACAACCCCGAGCCCACCGAGCCCTATGTCTACCAGGATCACGGGTCGCTGGTGTCGCTGGGCCAGGACGCCGGGGTGGGCAGCCTGATGGGCAAGCTTGCCGGACGGGGACTGTTCGTAAGCGGTACACTGGCGCGCTTGATGTACATGAGTCTGCACCTGATGCACCACCGCGCGGTGCTGGGCGCCTCGCGTACCGTCTCCCTCGCCCTGGCGCGCCTGCTCATGCGGCGCACGCGCCCGCGGGTCAAACTGCACTGAATCCCATGAATTTCCTGCAAAAACTCGAACACGCCTGGACCACCAGCAACTCGCTCCTGCAAGTCGGGCTGGATCCCGACCCGCAGCGCTTCCCCCGCGAATTGCAGGACAAGCCGGACGCCATCTTCCAGTTCTGCCGCGACATCGTCGACGCCACCGCGCCGTATGCATGCAGCTTCAAACCGCAGATCGCGTACTTTGCCGCGCACCGCGCCGAAGACCAGCTCGAAGCGCTGTGCCAGCACATCCGCGACAAGCACCCCGACCTGCCCATCGTGCTGGACGCCAAGCGCGGCGACATCGGCTCCACTGCCGAAAACTACGCCCGCGAAGCCTACGAACGCTACCAGGCACACGCGCTGACCGTCAGCCCGTACATGGGCCTGGACTCGGTGGAACCGTACCTGGCGTGGCGCGATCGCGGTGTGATCGTCCTGTGCCGCACGTCCAATCCCGGCGGCTCGGACCTGCAATTTCTGAAGATGGACAATGGCGAACCGCTGTACCTGCACGTGGCGGGGCTGGTGGCCGACAAGTGGAATGCGAATGGCCAATGCGGTCTGGTGGTGGGCGCGACGTTCCCGAATGAACTGGCCGCTGTGCGCCAGCGCATCGGCGACGCCCTGCCCCTGCTGGTGCCCGGCATCGGCGCGCAGGGCGGCGACATCACTGCCACGGTGAATGCCGGCGCCAACGCGGCGCGCAATGGCATGATGATCAACTCGTCGCGGGCCATCATCTACGCCAGCGGCGGCGACGACTGGCGCGAAGCCGCCGCCGAGGCCGCCAAGGGCCTGCGCGACGCCATCAACGCGGTCCGCTGAGTCGTCAAAAGCGGCAAATGCGGCAAAAGCCGCTGCACGGTGCGTGAACGCACGGTGCAGCGGCTTTTTACATTTCAGCGCCAGGATTCTGCGCCGGTAAAACTAGCGCAGGATTTCAGCGCCGATTGATCGGCACGCCGGCAAATTCCAGCACCGCCCGCAGCGCAAACTCCACTGCCGCCTGGCGCACCTGCCCCCGGTCACCCGGGAACACATGCGTCACCGCGCGGCTGCTGATGCCGTCGCCCACCCGCATGGCAAAGCCGAAACACACCATGCCCACCGGCTTGCCCGGCGTCGCGCCGCCCGGACCGGCGATGCCGGTGGTCGACATGGCGACATGCGCATTGGGCACGGCCAGCAGCACGCCGTTGGCCATTTCAAGCGCGATGGGTTCGCTGACCGCGCCAAAGTGATGCAGCGTTTCAGGCGACACCTCCAGCTCGGTGACCTTGGCGTCGTTGCTGTAAGTGACGAAGCCGCGCTCGAACCATTCGCTGGAGCCGGCCACCGCGGTGACGGCGCCGGCCAGCAGGCCGCCGGTGCAGGATTCGGCGGTGCCCAGCATCCACCCCTGCTGCCGCAGCACGTCGCCCAATCGTTCGGACAGGCCGAGTATCGTCGCCTCCGACAACTGCGCGGCCGACAGGTTGGTCCGCGCGCCTTCAAGCTGATCGTTCATCCCAAGACTCCTGTGCGGGCCACCAGCGCCATTACCAGCAAGGCGTAGCCGGCAGCCACGATATCGTCCCACATGACTCCGAAACCGCCCTTGATATGGGCGTCGAAGAACTTGATGGGTGGCGGCTTGACGATGTCGAACGTGCGGAACAGCACGAACGCCAGCGCCTGCGACAACCAACCGGCCGGCGTCAGCCACAGCACCAGCCAGAACGCCACCATCTCATCCCAGACCATTCCGACATGATCCGGCTGCTGGAGTTCTCGGCCGACGCGGTGGCAGGCCCAGCATCCGTAAAGAAACGCCAGGGCCAGGAACACGCCGATGGCCAGGTCCGACGCCGCAGGCGCCGCCGCCACCCAGATGCCCCAAGCAAGCAGCGTGCCCCACGTACCGGAGGCAGGACGAATCAGTCCGCTGCCAAAGCCAAACGCGATCAGCCGGCCGGGATCCCGGCAGACCCAGGACACCGCCGGGTACGCGGCCCGGGTGCGATCGCGCATGGAAGTGGAGTGCTTATCAGAGGAAGACATGGGAGTTGGGTCAGAACGACAGGAGGCCGCGGATCAGTCCGCGGGAAAGTGATCGAAGCCGGCGGGCAGGTTGGCCAGCGGCTGGCCGTGCGCATCAAGGACGGCCACGCCCGGCTGCGGCAGGATTTCGCCCACGCGGGTCACACGGGCGCCGGCAGACGCGGCGGCCGCCAGCACCGCTTC
>DMTA01000554.1:0-2266 GCA_003454835.1 Achromobacter sp.
TCGCGCATCGGCGCGGTGCAGCCTTCCAGGTAGGAGACGTAGGCCTTGTCCTCGCACACGATGAGGGTGCGCTCGAACTGGCCGGTGTGGCCGGCGTTGATGCGGAAGTAGGTGCTCAGTTCCATCGGGCAACGCACGCCCTTGGGAATGAACACGAAGCTGCCATCGGAGAACACCGCCGAGTTGAGCGCGGCGAAGTAGTTGTCGCCCACCGGCACCACGGTGCCCAGGTACTGGCGCACCAGCTCCGGGTGTTCCTTGATGGCCTCGGACATCGAGCAGAAGATGATGCCCTTCTCGGCCAGTTCCTTGCGGAAGGTGGTACCGACGGATACCGAGTCGAACACCGCGTCCACCGCCACGCCGGCCAGCTTGGCGCGCTCGTGCAGCGGCACGCCCAGCTTGTCGTAGGTGTCCAGCAGTTCCTTCGGGACGTCATCCAGCGAGGCGTACTTCGGGCCCTTCGGCGCGGAGTAGTAGCTGAGCGCCTGCAGGTCGATCGGGGCGATCTGCAGCTTGGCCCAGTTCGGCATCGGCATGGTCAGGAAGTGGCGGTAGGCGTCCAGGCGCCACTGCGTCATCCACTCCGGCTCCTCCTTCTTGGCCGACAGGGCACGGATGGTGTCCTCGTCCAGGCCCGGCGGCAGGGAGTCCGATTCGATCTCCGTGATGAAGCCGGCCGAATACTTGCGGCCGAGCTGCTCATGGATCTCGCGGTTGGGGGTGTCGTCGTGGGCGACGGTTTCGATGGTTTCGGTGGCCATGGGGGGCTGCCTACGGATCAGGAGACGACGTCGACAGCGATGGTGCGGCGCTGTTCGTCATCGACAAGGGGAAGGGGGGGCAGGATCTGGGCGAGGGTGACATCGCGCAGGGCCTCGGAAACCACGTCGTTGATCAGCCGCCAGCTGCTGCGNNGGACGGGCGGGTCAGCCGGTAGCCGCCGCGGACACCGCGCAGGCCTTCGACCAGGCCAGCCTGGGCCAGCGGCTTGAGCACCTTGCTGACGGTGGGCGGTTCCAGACCGGTGAATTCGGCCAGCTCGGTCGCACTCAGCACTTCACCCGGGCGGGCGGCGAGTACGGTCAGCACGACGGTGGCGTAATCGGTGAGTTTGGTGACGCGCAACATGGGGGATGCGAGTGGTTCTTAAAGCGGACTGAAATTGTACGCTTTTCTTCGCCAGCATCCAACCCGGCCATTCAGGCGGCGCTGGGGGCGCTCGTCGATCTACCGGGAACAACACACCGGGGGCGACCGGGGCGTAATGCTGCGGCATGCGGGTTGTTTTCGCAATCACCCGGAATGAGTGAGAATCGGGGTTCCTTTCGCTGCAGACCTCCCTTGCCGATGCCCAAGAAGATCCAAGCCCGCAAGTCCGCCATCCATGGCAACGGCGTGTTCGCCGTGGCCCCGATCAAGCAGGGCGAGCGCGTGATCCAGTACAAGGGTCTGCTGCGCAGCCACGGCGACGTCGATGCCGACGACAGCGGCGACGTGGAAAGTGGCCATACCTTCCTGTTCACCCTCAACGATGACTGGGTGATCGACGCCAACTACAAGGGCAACGACGCACGCTGGATCAACCACAGCTGCGACCCGAACTGCGAGGCGGTGATCGAGGAAGACGAGGACGGCGACAGCCGTGGCGACAAGGTCTTCATCGAAGCGCTGCGCGACATCCCCGCCGGTGAGGAGCTGACCTACAACTACGGCATCGTGCTGGCCGAGCGCCACACCGCCAAGCTGAAGAAGATCTGGGAGTGCCGCTGCGGTTCGCCNNCACGACATGACACAGCGTATCGCCGGCAAGCAGGTCGCCATCCTCGCCACCCACGGCTTTGAACAGTCCGAGCTGATCGAACCCAAGCGCCTGCTGGAAGCGCAGGGCGCGATCGTCACCGTGGTCTCTCCTGCGCAGGAGGCCAGCATCAAGGGCTGGAAGGACAAGGACTGGGGTGGCGTGGTGACGGTGGACCTGCCGCTGGCCGAGGCCGATGCCGGGCGTTTCGATGCCCTGGTGTTGCCCGGCGGCGTCATCAATCCCGACAGCCTGCGCACCGACGAGGCAGCGCTGGGCTTCATCCGCAGCGTGGCCGATGCCGGCAAGCCGGTGGCGGCGATCTGTCATGGGCCGTGGCTGTTGATCAACAGCGGACTGGCCAAGGGGCGCGAAGTGACCTCGTGGCCGTCACTGCAGCAGGACCTGGTCAATGCCGGCGCACGTTGGCGTGATGCCGAGGTAGTGGTGGACGGCAACCTGATC
>DMTA01000554.1:2394-2535 GCA_003454835.1 Achromobacter sp.
GCCTTCAGCGAGGCGGTGGTCAAGGCGCTGGCTGCGTGATGGTGTGCCGCCGGGCATGGCCCCGGCGCTGCCTTATTTGCCGAGAATGCCGGCTGGCACCAGGTTGCCCAGGTTCTGGTTGAAGGTGACCACCAGCTTGCC
>DMTA01000513.1 GCA_003454835.1 Achromobacter sp.
TGCCAGCCGCGATCACGCGCCACGCTGGCGGCAACCGTGCGCAGCGCGCTTTCGATCGAAGCCGCCAGATGCGGCGCCGGACATTCGGCGATGAGGACGCGCGCATCGCGCCAGACGCTGCGCTCCCAGGCGCGGCCAGCGGCCAGATCGCCCGTTGCTGCGGCAAAGACGTGGATATCGAGCCTGCGTTCGCGGCCGGCCGCCGGACCGGCAAAGTCCGTGGGAGGCCCCCGCCTGCTGGTGGCGCCGCCCGATGACATGACTGTGGATACTTTGGCGCCCATGGCCCCTCCTGGTCTTTCTGCTTGCCCGGCAAGCGTATCACCTTCGGGTGACGAGCAACTTTTATGCCATGCGCGGCTGCCCGGGAAGCGGCCTTTTCTGCCCGCGGACGTGCACCGGAAACAGGCGGCGGCGCCCCATGCGCCGCACCACGGCGGGGCAGGCCGCCCCGGGTAAATGCCCTACTCCGCCCGAAGGATGAAGCCCCCCGCGCCGATGGGGGATAATCCAGCTTTGGCCCTTGCCATAGCGGCGTGGATGTACGGGTAAACCATTACCTTGCAGCCGCCGCGCTGTCCCCCTCATCAAGGAACCGTCGTGGGCAACAATACACAATTTCCGGCTTCTGTTTTCAAGGCATATGACATTCGCGGCACGGTGCCGGACCTGATTGACGCAGCCTTCGCCCGGTCGCTCGGCGTGGCGCTTGCCGCCCGCGCCCGCGAGCAAGGCGTGCAGACGCTGGTGGTTGGCCGCGACGGCCGCCTCAGCAGCGAAATGCTGTCGCTCGCGCTGCAGGAAGGGATGCTCGAAGGCGGCGTGGACACGCTGGACGTCGGCATGGTTCCCACCCCGCTCGTGTACTTTGCCGCGAACATCATGCAGACGGGCTCGGGCGTGGCCATCACGGGCAGCCACAATCCCCCGAAGTACAACGGTTTCAAGATGATGATGGGCGGGCGCGCGCTGTACGGCGACGATGTCCAGCAACTGGCGCAGGCCATGAACGGCGACGCCCCCGCACCCGCCTCGGAGGCCGGCACCCGCCGCCAGCTCGACCTGGCGCAGACCTACATTGCCCGCGTCGCCTCCGGCGTGAAGCTGGCGCGTCCCATGAAGATCGCCATCGATTGCGGCAACGGCGTGGCCGGTGCGGTCGCGCCGCAGCTCTTCCGCGCACTGGGCTGCGAAGTCGACGAACTGTTCTGCGAGGTGGATGGCAACTTCCCCAACCATCACCCCGATCCCGCCGAACCCAAGAACCTGCAGGATCTGATCAAGCACGTGGCCGAGACCGATTGCGAACTTGGCCTGGCCTTTGACGGCGACGGCGACCGCCTGGGCGTGGTCACCAAGTCCGGCCAGATCATCTGGCCCGACCGCCAACTCGTCCTCTTTGCGCGCGACGTGCTCGAGCGCAATCCTGGTTCCACTATCATCTACGACGTCAAGTGCAGCCGCCACGTCGGCCTGTCGGTCGAAGCGGCTGGCGGCACTGCGCTGATGTGGAAGACGGGCCACTCGCTGGTCAAGGCCAAGCTGGCCGAAACCGGCGCGCCGCTGGCCGGCGAAATGAGCGGGCACATCTTCTTCAAGGAACGCTGGTACGGCTTTGACGACGGCCTCTACACCGGCGCGCGCCTGCTGGAGATCGTGTCGCGCTTTGCCGACGCCTGCGAGCCGCTGGAAGCCCTGCCGCAGGACGTGTCCACGCCGGAACTGAAGCTGGAAATGGAAGAAGGCCAGCCGTTCACGCTGGTCAAGGCCTTGCAGGACCAGGGCCAGTTCCCCGACGCCAAGCGCGTGATCACGATCGACGGCGTTCGCGCCGAATACGCCGACGGCTTTGGCCTGGCGAGGCCGTCGAACACCACGCCGGTCGTCGTGCTGCGTTTCGAAGCGCAAAGCGAAGCGGCGCTCGCGCGCATACAGGCCGACTTCCGCCGCGAACTCGGCAAGCTCGCCCCGAACGCCACTCTGCCTTTCTGAACCGCCCATGTCGTTAGCCAACAGCCCCGCGTGGCAGCAATTCATCGCCGCAACACGCACGGCATCCCGGGACGGCCAGAAGCTGCGTCTCATCAATGCGCCGGGCCTGCGCCTGGACCTGAGCGCCCAGGCGCAGTCGCCCGAACTGCAGGCGGCCTCGGAGACGCTGCTGACGCAGCAGGACTTCGAGACCAGCCGCGCGCGGCTCTTTGACGGCGGCCACGCCAACTGGACGGAAGGACGCGCCGCCTGGCATACCGCCCTGCGCGGGGCCGAGCCGCCGGCCATGGTGGCCAAGGCCGTGCTGGCCGAGCGCGAACGCATGCGTGAATTCGTGCGCGCGGCCGATGCGGCGGGCCGTTACAGCTGCGTGCTGCATCTGGGCATCGGCGGCAGCGATTGGGGTCCCCGTATGGTTACCCGTGCCCTGCGCCACGAGGGAGCGCGACGCGAGGTACGCTTCGCCTCCAATGTGGATTCGCACTCGGTCGCCGACGCGATGAGCCGCCTGGACCCGCACAACACACTGGTCATCGTCGCGTCCAAATCGTTCACTACGACCGAACCGCTGGCCAACGCCGAAGTGGCGATGAACTGGCTGCGCGAGGCCGGCGTCGCCGATCCCATCAAGCAGGTCGTCGCGATCACCTGCAATGTCGAGGCGGCACTGAACCTGGGCATCCTGCCCGATCACATCTTCCAGATCTGGGACTGGGTGGGCGGGCGCTATTCGCTGTGGTCCGCCATTGGCCTGCCGGTTGCGCTGGCGCTCGGCAACGACACCTTCGACCAGCTGCTGGCGGGCGCCGCGGCCATGGACGACCATTTCCGCAACGCGCCGCTGGCCGAGAACGCCCCCGTGCAGATGGCGCTTGCCGGCGTGGCCAACCGCAGCGTGCTGGGTTACGACTCGCTGGTCATCACGCCTTACGATTCGCGGCTGTATCACATCGTGCCGTGGGCTCAGCAGCTTGAAATGGAATCGCTGGGCAAGGTCGCGACCGCCGACGGCAGCCCCGTTGGCGTACCGACCGGCCCCGCCGTGTGGGGCATGTCCGGAACCGATTGCCAGCACACGTTTTTCCAGTGGCTGCATCAGGACGCGATGGGCGCGCCCGTGGATTTCATCCTGTGCGAACAGCCCGACCATGCCTACGCCCGTCACCACGAGCTGCTGGTCGCCAACTGCCTGGCGCAGCGCTCGGCGCTCTTGCGCGGCAAGACCTTTGAGGAAGCCCTGGCGGAGACCTCCGCCACGGAACGCGATCCGGCGCGCGCGCGCCTGCTGGCGCAGCACCGGGTGCATCCGGGCGGACGGCCGTCGTCGCTGATCGTGCTGCCGCGCCTCGAGGCCTACACGCTGGGCGCACTGCTGGCGCTGTACGAGCACAAGGTGTTCACGCAGGGCGTGATCTGGGGCATCAACCCGTTCGATCAGTGGGGCGTGGAGTTCGGCAAGGTATTGGCCAAGAACATCATGCGCGAGCTGGACGCCCCCCAACCCAGCCAGCAGGATCCGTCCACGCGTTTCTGGATCGACGCGATCAGGCGCTGAGCGCGTCGTACAGCGCGACGTGGACGCGAGCGACCTGGTTGATGTCGAACTCGCGCTCGGCAAGCGCCCTGCCCGCCGACCCCATCGACTGGCGCAACGTCGCGTCTTCGGCAAGGCGCGCAATGGCGTCAGCCAGCGCCGCCGCGTCGCGCACCGGCACCAGCAGGCCGGTCACGTTGGGTTCGATGGCATCGCGGCAGCCGGGCACGTCGGTCGTCACGACCGCCCGGCCGCAGGCCGCGGCCTCGATCAAGGATTTCGGCAGGCCTTCGCGGTAGGACGGCAGCACAGCGATGTGCGCGGCCGCGTACAGCGCCGCCACATCCGAACGCTCGCCCAGCGCCTGCACACAACCGTCCTCCTGCCAGGCGTCGACGTCCGCCTGCGTGGCGGACGTGGGATTGCCGGCATCCAGACCGCCCACCAGCTGCATCGTCACCGGCACACCGCGTTCACGCAGCAGTTTCGCCGCCAGCACGAACTCCTGCACGCCCTTGTCGCGCAGCAGGCGCGCCACCATCGTCACGACGACGGGCGGTGCGGGCGGCTCCGGGGTGGGACGGTAGGCGTTCAGATCCACGCCCGCGCCGCGAATGATGACCACCTGATCCTCGCGCACCGCCCCCAGCGACTTGAGCAGATCGCGGTCGTTGGCGTTCTGGAAGATCACCCGGCTGTTCGGATGTCCCAGCGCGACGCGGTACAGGCGCGCCACCACGGCGCGCACCAGCCGCATCTTCAGCGAGTTGGACAGGAACACGAATCCCAGTCCCGAGATCGCCGCAACCATCCCGGGCACACGCGTCAGACGCGCCGCAATGCCGCCGTACAGCACGGGCTTGATGGTGACCAGGTGCACCACATCGGGACGCAGCCGACGGAACAGGCGAACCAGCGCCAGCAGCGTGCCCAGTTCCTGCAGCGGGTGCTTGCCGCTGCGTGTCATCGGAATGGGGTGATGGGTCATGCCCAGCGCCTGGATGTCGGCCACGGCGGGGCCATCCATCGTCGCGACGTGGACGTCGTAGCCTGCCTTCTGCGCGGCCAGGGCGACCGGAACACGGTGCGACATGAAGAAGGCCGGGTTGTTGACGACAAACAGCAGACAGCGTCCGGCGCTCATGCTTGGACTCCAGAAATACGGCGCCAGACGGCGATATAGCTTTGCACCATGCGCGCAAGATCAAAGTGTTCCAGGACGCGCGCGCGTCCCGGCTCGCCCGCGCGCTCGCGGCCGCG
>DMTA01000499.1 GCA_003454835.1 Achromobacter sp.
AAGTTGACCGCCGGCAGGCCCCCCTCCCCGAAGGTCGGCACGTCACCCAATGCGGGCGAGCGCTTAGCGCCGGTGGTGGCCAGCGCGCGCAGCTTGCCGCCCTGCACCTGGGGCGCGGCCAGCGCCGTCGTCACGAAGGCCGCTTGCACGCCGCCTGATACCAATCCCGACACGGCATCGCCCGTCGACCGGTAATGGATGGCTTCGATCTTCAGGCCCGCCTCGCGCGCGAAAAGCTCCGCGCCGAAATGGCCGGGCGTACCCGCGCCGAAGGTGGCGAAGTTCACGCGGTCCGGCGCCTTCTTTGCCGCATCGACAAAGGCCGGCAGGTCCTTGTACGGCGAGCTGGCCGGCACCACCAGCACGAAGTCGGCACGCACCACCTCGGAGATCGGCGCGAAATCCCGCGGCGGATCGTAGTTCAGGTTGCGGTACGTGGCAGGCGAAATGCTGATCGAGCCGACCTCGCCCAGCAGCAGCGTCTGGCCGTCCGCCGGACTGCGCGCGACGTTCTGCGCGGCAATCTGCCCGCCCGCGCCGACCTTGTTCTCCACCACCACGCTTTCGCCCAGCAGCGGTCCCATGTGCTGGGACAGGGTGCGGGCCACGATGTCCGGCCCCGTGCCGGGTGGAAAGCCCACGTTCAGGCGCACCGGCCCATTGGGAAACTGGGCGGCTGCCGCAAGCGGCAGGCACAGCATGAAGCCGCCCAGCAGGCGGCGCAGCATCGTTTGCATGGTTGTCTCCTGGTTTTTTTAATGCCGCGGCGGCTGCCGCGGGTTCAGCAAATGCGGTAGAAGCGCAGCTCGACGCGGTCGGGATAGCGCGCGCCGGTGCCGATGAACAGGCTTTCATTCATCCAGCCCAGCGCGGGCGACGACGTCTCAAAGCGGGGATAGCTGCGAAAGTAGATGCACGCCGGATCGACGGCTTCGCCGCGCGCCAGCCGCGCGATGTCCTCGGCGCTGCCCGTGCGGATGCCGGTGTTCTCGACATACACGCGCTCGCCCGCGGGCGTTTCGATCACGTAGCGCGCGTGGATGTCTGTGAACGTGGCCGAGCGGATGATCTGGAAGTCCGCGCCGCCGGGCAGCACTTTGCCCGACAGGCGCGGGCCTTCGACCGTGCCGCCGGTGATCGGGATCACGCGGCGCCGGCCCTGCGGCGTATCGCCCACTTCCTGCGGCGCGCCCACGTCGACCACCACGGTCGTCACGTGTTCCAGACGGGGCGCGAGGGATTCGTTGATGGCATCCGGGCCGCTCATGGCTTTTCTCCGCGGGCAAGGCGCAGCGCGGCGGGGTCAAAGCCCGCCAACTGCTTGTAGCGCAGCGACACCGCCGCCAGCTCCTCGCCCGATATCACGTCGTTGATGTTCGCAAAGCCTTGCGGCGCGCGCTCTTCGGCCATCTGCATCACCTGCTCGGGGCCGTTCAAGCGGTTGCGCAGCACGATGCCGGCAGTGCGCGGCAGACGTTCGGCCTCGTACTCCAGCAACGCGATCTCTGCCGAGCGCGCCTTGCCCCGCTCGGCCTGATCCAGCCAGTCGGCCAGGCAGCGCGCATCCAGAATCGCCTGCGCGGAGCCGTTCGAGCCGATGGGATACATCGGATGCGCCGCGTCGCCCAAGAGCGTGATGCGCCCGCGCGTCCAGCGCGGCAAGGGATCGCGGTCGACCAGCGGAAATTCGTAGATCGCCTCGGCGCCGTCGATGATGGCAGGGATGTCGATCCAGTCCCAGCGCCAATCGGCGAACCGATCCGCGAAGACGGACTTGTCGACCTTGCGGTTCCAGTCGGTGGCGGGCAGTTCCGCGCCGGGAATCGACAGCTCGGCGATCCAGTTGATGAGCGAGCGGCCTTGTTTGCGCAGCGGTTCCGAGATCGGGTAACAGACAAATTTCTGGTCCTGGTGCCCGGCCATGAACATGCTGCGCCCGTCCAGATACGGCGGCGCCTCGGTCACGGCGCGCCACAGCATGCGACCGGAGAATCGGGGATCGTCTCCCACCGGATGCAGCTGGCGGCGCAGCGCCGAGTGGATGCCGTCGGCGCCCACCAGGATGTCGCCGTGCACGGTCTGCAGCGCATTGTCCGCGCGGCGGCGGAACTGCGCGTGCACGCCCGCCGCATCCTGGCTGGCCGATTCCAGCACCATGCCTGGCACGATGGCGTCCGCCCCGAGCCGGTCGCGCACGGCCTCTGCCAGCAGCATTTGGAATTCGCCGCGATGCACCGAGAACTGCGGCAGCGGATAGCCGGCCTGCAAGCCGCGCGGTTCGCGCCAGATCGGCTGGCCGAGCTTGTTGTAGTAGTGAAGCTGCGAGGTCTCGATGGCGCGTTCGGCCAGCTCGGACATGAGGCCCAGTTGCTCGATCTCGCTGACCGCGTGCGGCAGCAGATTGATGCCGACGCCCAGCGGCCGCAATTCTTGCGCGCTTTCATAGATGCGGCAGCCGATGCCGCGCCGATGCAGCATCAGCGCAAGGGTCAGCCCGCCGATCCCGGCGCCGGCAATGACGATTTGCATGTCTACTCCTGGTCTTATTTGTTATGCAACATAACAAAATCGCCCTGCATTTCGCACGAGGGATTTCCCGCAATCCGGTGGCGCGGCGGCGACGTGTGCATTAGTGTTGAGGCCCCGTTTCACGATCGCCCCCGATGTCCAGAGCCTCCGCCCCACGCCCTCGCCGCCCTGCTGCCCGCGGCGAACACTTCGATCCGCATGTGCCCGGCATACAGTACGGCGCGCTGGACGACCTGGTCGGCTACGCGATCCGGCGCGCGCAGATCCTGATCTATGAAGACTTCCTGGCCGCGCTGGCGCCGTGGGACATCACCCCGCAACGTTATTCGGCGCTGACGCTGATCGCCGCCAACGACAACCTCAAGCTCACCGACCTGGCGCGCATCCTGGGCATTGCGCGCTCGGGCGCGGTGCAGATCGTCAACCAGTTGCAGGACCTGGGCTACGTGGAACGCCAGGAAGCCGAACGTGATCGGCGCGCATACGCGCTCGCCATGACGCCGGCCGGCCACACCGCGCTGGCCGCCATCACCGAGGCCGTGCAGGCGCACGACGCGCGCATCAGCGGCAAGCTGGGCGCGGCGGATCGGCGAAAACTGATCGGGCTGCTGGGCAAGCTGGGGTAGCGCGGCCCGCCATCGCGCGCCCCGCCGGCAGGTAGCGCGGCTCCCAACTCCGCGCAGGGCTGCGCCGCATCTTGCGCGCCTTTTGCTCCCATGCGGGCATTCCCCTATTACTCCAGCCCCGTCAAAAAACTATCGTATTCGAGAATTATCAAATAAGAGAATTCTCGCTTCCGACAAAATGACTGCTGAAACCCTATACGACTTTGCCGTGGTCGGCGCCGGGATCGCCGGCGCCTCCGTGGCCTACCGCCTCAGCGCCTCGGCGTCCGTGGCAGTGCTGGAACGCGAGTCCCAACCCGGTTATCACTCCACCGGCCGCTCCGCAGCCATGTTCATGGAGACCTACGGCACCACGCAGATCAAGGCGCTTACGCGCGCCAGCCGCGCGTTCTACGAACATCCGCCCGAAGGCTTCTGCGAGCACCCGCTGCTCAGCCCGCGTGGCGTGCTGTACATCGCGACGCCCGATCAGAAGGATCTGCTGCAGGAAGTGTTCGAAGACTTCCACCGCCAGTCGCCCAACGTCACGCTGATCGACGCGGCGCAAGCCGTAGCGCGCGTGTCCTGCCTGCGCGAAGACCAGCTCTGCGGCGCAATCGAAGAGCCCGACGCGCGCGACATCGACGTCCACGCGCTGCATCAGGGCTTTCTGCGCGGCATGACTCGCCAGGGCGCCGTGCTGCACAACAATGCCGAACTGGTCCGCGCCGCGTTCGAAAACGACGCGTGGACGCTGACCCTGGCCGATGGCCGCCAGATCCGCGCGCGCGCCGTCGTCAACGCCGCGGGCGCATGGGCCGATCACACGGCGGCCCTGTTCGGAGTCGCCCCTGTCGGTCTGCAACCCTGCCGCCGCACCGCCTTCACCTTCAGCGGCCCGGACGACGTCGATTTCTCGCACTGGCCTGCCGTGGTCGGCGTGGACGAGAGCTACTACTTCAAGCCGGACGCGGGCCAACTGCTGGGTTCGCCCGCGAATGCCGACCCGGTTGACGCGCACGACGTCGTGCCCGAAGAGCTGGATGTCGCCACCGGCATCTACCGCATCGAAACCGCCACCACACTGACCATCCGCCGTCCGAAGCACACCTGGGCCGGCCTGCGTTCGTTCGTGCGCGACGGCGATTTCGTGGTGGGCTGGGATGCAGCCACGCCAGCCTTCTTCTGGCTGGCGGCGCAAGGCGGCTACGGCATTCAGACCGCCGCCGCCACGTCCGAGCTTGCCGCCGCGCTGCTGACGCGCCAGCCCCTGCCCGATCACCTGCACGCGCACGGCGTCAGTGCCGAGGCCGTGCGGCCCGAGCGCTTGCGCTGATCCAGTCACCGATAACCGAGACCCCGACATGACCGCCATCACCCGATACCCCAGCAGCCTGCCCCTGCCCTTCTCGCGCGCCACTCAGGCGGGCGGCTTTCTTTTCCTGTCCGGGCAGATCCCGCTGGATGCCGACGGCCAGGTCGTGCGCGGCGATATCACCACCCAGACAAATGCCGCCATCGAGCGCATCAAGGAAACGCTTGCTCTGGCCGGCGCCAGCCTGAAGGACGTGGTTCGCGTGACCGTGTGGCTGACCGACCTGGCGCTGTTCGCGCAGTTCAACGAGGCCTACCGCAGCCATTTCTCTTCCGATTTCCCCACGCGCTCCACCGTCGAGGCCAAGCTGGCCATGGACGTGGATGTCGAGATCGAAGTGCAGGCCTGGCTGGGCGACATTCAGGCCAAGGCTCCCGCGGCCGCCTGACGCCGTATTCGTTCGATTTCAGTTCGATTGCATGACACCGCCAGGCCCACGCCTGGCGGGGCGACACCCCCCAGCGCGCGCCCCGATGCCCGCGCCCTCAAAGCCCCTCTCTTGCGCGGAGCGTCATTCATGAAGATCTTTTCCGGGTCCCTGGCGACCGAGACGAACACCTTCTCCCCCATCCCGACCGGCCTGGCTTCCTACCGGGCGCGCGGCTACTTTCCCGCCGGCCAGCATCCGGACCGCATGCAGATGTTTTCGGGCCCGCTGTGGGCCGCGCGCCAGCGCGCCGCAGGCAAGGACTGGACGCTCATCGAAGGCTTGACCGCGGGCGCGACGCCGGCCGGCATCACCACCCGCCACGCCTACGAGACGCTGCGTGACGAGCTGCTGGACGACCTGCGCCGCGCGGGCAAGGTGGATATCGCACTCTTCGGCCTGCATGGCGCGATGGTCGCCGACGGCTACGACGACTGCGAAGGTGACCTGCTGCGCCGCGCGCGGGAGATCGTCGGCCCGGACGCCGTGATCGGCGCCGAGCTCGATCCGCACTGCCACCTGACGGACGCGATGGTCGAGAGCGCCGACTTCCTGGTCTGTTTCAAGGAATACCCGCACACCGACATCCTGGAACGCGCGTTCGATCTGGTCGACCTGTGCGTGGCGCGCGCCGAGGGCCGCATCAACCCCACGCGTGCGGTCTACGACTGCGAAATGATCTCCATCATGCACACCAGCCGCGAGCCGATGCGCAGCTTTGTGGACCGCCTGCTCGCGATGGAAGGCAAGGAAGGCGTGCTGTCCGTGTCCGTCGCCCATGGCTTTCCGTGGGGCGACACGCCCGACATGGGATCGAAGGTGCTGGTCTATACCGACGGCGACGCCGCGCAGGCCGAAGCGCTGGCGCGCGCCCTGGGCGAAGAGATCATCGGCTTCCGCGACCAGCTGGCGCCGCCCTACCCCGGTGCAGACGAAGCGCTGGATCAAGCGCTGGCGCACAACGAGTTTCCGGTGGTGCTGGCCGATTCGGCCGACAACGCCGGCGGCGGCGCACCAAGCGATGCGACCTTCATTCTGGAACGCGTGCTGGCGCGCGGCATCACAGATGTGGCCACCGGCCCGTTCTGGGATCCGGTTGCCGTGCAGCTGTGCTTCGAGGCCGGCGAAGGCGCGCAGATCAAGCTGCGCATCGGCGGCAAGGTGGCGCCGGTGTCCGGCCAGCCGCTGGACCTGGACTGCGAGATCCTGGCTCTCAAGCGCGACGCCGTCATGACTGGCCTGGCCGGCACGCCCGCGCTGCTGGGCGACGTGGCCGTCGTGCGCACCGGCGGCGTAACCCTTGTCATGACCACCTCGCGCACCCAAGCCATGGGCACCGACCTCTTCACGCAGTTCGGCGTGGACCTGGCCGCGATGAAACTCATCATCGTGAAGTCGTCGCAGCATTTCTACGCCTCGTACTCGAAGGTGGGCCGCCACGTCATCTATGTCGAGACGCCCGGCGCAATCACGAATGACCTCAACACGCTGCCGTTTGTTAAACGCAAATTGCCCAAGTGGCCCTTCAAGGGCTGAGGCCCATGCTCCGCAGCCGGGAGCCGAACCGACAACCATTGCCGCCCTGCCCGGGCACACAGAACCAACAAGGGGAATTTCATGATCAGACGTTTCAGCCTGCTGGGAGCGGCCGCGCTCCTGGCCATGAGCGCCGCGACCGGCGCGCTCGCCCAGACCAAGACGTTGCGCCTGGTGCCGCACGCGGACCTGAAGACGCTGGACCCGCTCTTCAACACCGCCTACATCACGCGCAACCACGGCTACATGGTGTTCGACACCCTGTTCGCGCAGGACAGCAAGGGCCAGGTCAAGCCGCAGATGGTGGACACCTGGACCAAGTCCGAAGACGGCAAGACCTGGACCTTCACGCTGCGTCCCGGCCTGAAGTTCAACGACGGCACGCCGGTGACGGCCGAGGACTGCATTGCGTCGATCCAGCGCTGGGCAAAGAAGGACACGCTGGGCCAGGCCATGATGGCGGCCGGCGCGGAATTCGCCGCCACCAACGAAAACACGTTCACGCTGACGCTGAAAGAGCCCTTCGGCCTCGTGCTGGACGCGCTGTCCAAGCCCTCGGGCATGCCGCCCTTCATCATGCCCAAGCGGCTGGCCGCCACCGATCCGAACACCCAGGTCACCGAAATGGTCGGCTCGGGTCCGTTCCTCTTCAAGCGCGATGAATGGGTGCCCGGCAACAAGGTCGTCTACGTGAAGAACCCGGCCTACGTGCCGCGCTCCGAAGCGCCGGACGGCCTGGCGGGCGGCAAGAACGTGAAGGTAGACCGCGTGGAATGGGTGTACATCCCCGACGGCAACACCTCGACGGCCGCGCTGATGAACGGCGAGGTCGACATGATCGAACAGGTCACGCCCGACTTCCTGCCGGTGCTGGAGACCAACCCGGACATCACGCTGAGCACCTCTGTTGCCTCGCAAGGCATGGTGATTCTGAATTCGCTGCATCCGCCGTTCAACAACCCGCTCGCGCGCCAGGCGGTGTACTACCTGGTCAGCCAGAAGGAAATGCTGACTGCGATGGGCTACCCGGACAAGTACCGCGTGGACTACTGCGCCACCATGTACATCTGCGGGTCGCCCCTGGCCACGGACGCGGGCGCCGCGCCCTACGCCAAGACCGATCCCGCACGCGCCAAGCAGCTGCTGCAGGAGGCCGGCTACAAGGGCGAGAAGGTGGTGCTGCTGTACCCCACCGATCACCTGAGCGCGCCTGCCGTCATGGTGCTGGCGCAGAACCTGAAGAAGGCCGGCGTGAACGTGGACCTGCAGTCGATGGACTGGGCCTCGCTGGCCGGCCGCCGCCTGAAGAAGGATCCGCCCGCCCAGGGCGGCTGGAACATCTTCCTGACCTGGGGCGGCTACTTCGACGCCAGCACGCCGGTGACCAACCCCTGGCTGTCCGCCGCCTGCGGCAACAGCCTGCCGGGCTGGCCGTGCGACAAGGAACTGGACACCCTGCGCACCAGCTGGATCCGCGAGACGGACGCGGCCAAGCGCAAGGACCTCGCCGCGCAGATCCAGGCGCGCGCCTACCAGACGGTGCCGTACGTGATGTGGGGCGAGTTCAAGCCTGTGTTCGCGGTGCGCGGCCTGAAGCAGACCGATCTGATCAAGTCCGGCATTCCGGTGATGTGGAACATCGAGAAACCGTAAGGCAGACGCCGGGCGCCGCGCGCGCCCGGCCGCAAGCCGGGGGGAATCCAGCGTGAAATTCATCCTGCGCCGCATCGCGGCCGTCATACCCGTCATGGCCGTCGTGGCCGTCGTGGTGTTCCTGCTGATACACCTGTCGCCGGGCGATCCCGCGGCAGTGATCGCGGGCGACAACGCCACCGCCGACGACGTCGAAAAAATCCGCCAGAACCTGGGGCTGGACAAGCCGCTCCTGCAGCAGTTCGTCATCTGGATCAGCCATATCGCCGTGGGCGACCTGGGCACCTCGATGTCCACGCAGATGCCCGTGTCGCAGCTCATCGCGCAGCGCATGGGTCCCACGATCTCGATCGCGCTCTTCACGATGCTGTTTGCCGTGCTGGCCGCGATTCCGCTGGGCGTGCTGGCCGCGTGGAACGCCGGCAAGTGGCTGGACAGGCTGGTGATGGTGGGCGCGGTCTGTGCGTTCTCGGTGCCGGTGTTCCTGATCGGCTACAGCCTGGTGTACGGCTTTTCCATCAAGCTCGGCTGGCTGCCGGTGCAGGGCTACAAGCCGCTGGCCGATGGCCTCGTGCCTTACTTGCGCCACCTGGTGCTGCCCTGTCTGTCGCTGGGCCTGGTCTACATGGCGCTGCTGACGCGTATGACGCGCGCCACCATGCTGGAAGCCCTGTCCGAAGACTACATCCGCACCGCGCGCGCCAAGGGCCTGTCGTCCGGTCCCATAGTCTGGCATGCGCTGAAGAACGCCGCCAACCCCATCGTCACCACCATCGGCGTGGGTGTGGCGCTGCTGATCGGCGGCGTCGTCGTGACCGAGACCGTGTTTGCGATCCCCGGCCTGGGCCGCCTGACCATCGACGCCGTGCTGCGCCACGACTACCCGGTCATTCAGGGCGTCCTGCTGGTGGCTTCGGGCATCTACGTGCTGATCAACCTGCTGGTCGACCTGAGCTACCGGCTCTTCGATCCGCGCATCCGCTACTGAGAAGAGGCAACGCATGAACACGACCACCCTGCCGCTTCCCGCCGCGCGTCCGCGCCTGCGGCGCGCCTTCCGATCCGTGCGCCGCCATCCGATGCTGTATGCCGGCGGCGCCATCCTGCTGGTGCTGGCCGCCATCGCGCTGGCCGCGCCGTGGCTGGCCACCGTCGACCCGCAGGAAATCAATCCGATGGCGCGCATGAAGCCGCCGTCGGCCGAACATCTGTTCGGCACCGATGCGCTGGGCCGCGACGTCTACTCGCGCACCGTCTGGGGCGCGCGCATCTCGCTCCTGGTCGGCATCGTGGTGGCGGTCATCTCCACCGTGGCCGGCGTGGTGCTGGGCATGATGGCGGGTTACTTCCGCCGCATCGACGCCGTCATCATGCGCATCATGGACGGCCTGATGGCCATTCCCGGCGTGCTGCTGGCCATCGCGCTGATGGCCACGCTGAAGGGGGGGCTTGGCACCGTCATCATCGCCATCGTCGTGCCCGAAGTGCCGCGCGTCGTGCGCCTGGTGCGCGCGCTGGTGCTCACCATCCGCGAGCAGCCGTACATCGAGGCGGCCGTCTCGGTCGGCACCCGCGTGCCATCGATTCTGATGCGCCACATCCTGCCCAACCTGTTCGCGCCGCTGATGGTGCAGGCCACGTTCATCGCGGCCTCCGCCATCCTGACGGAAGCCGTGCTGAGCTTCCTGGGCGTGGGCATCCCGCCGCACATTCCGAGCTGGGGCAACATCATGGCCGAAGGCCGCAACTTCGTGGCCGTGGCGTTCCACATCATCCTGTATCCGGGCCTCTTCCTGGGTGTGGCCGTCCTGGCCGTCAACCTCGTCGGTGACGGGCTGCGCGACATGCTCGATCCCCGCCTGGCCAAGAAGCTGTAGGAGCGCACATGCAACCCAATCCCGTCCTGCGCGTGCAAGACCTCACCACCTGTTTCGACGGCGACGACACCACCGTGCTGGCCGTCGACAAGCTTTCGTTCGACCTCCTGCCCGGCGAAACGCTGGGTCTCGTTGGCGAATCGGGCTGCGGCAAGAGCGTCACGTCGCTGTCCATCATGCGGCTGCTGCGCGCCCCGGGGCGCGTCGCCGGCGGCAGCATCGAGTTCGACGGCCGCGACCTGCTGGCGCTGCCCGAAAAATCGATGCGCGCCATCCGCGGCAACCAGATCTCGATGATCTTCCAGGAGCCCATGACCTCGCTGAATCCCGTCATCACGGTGGGCAAGCAGATCAGCGAATCGCTCATGCTGCACCAGGGCCTGTCGCGCCGCGAGGCGCTGGTGCAGGCCGAGGCGCTGCTGGACCTGGTGCAGATCTCCGACCCCGCCCGCCGCGTGCGCGAGTATCCCTACCAGCTCTCGGGCGGCATGCGCCAGCGCGCCATGATCGCCATGGCGCTGGCCTGTCAGCCCAAGGTGCTGATCGCCGACGAACCCACCACGGCGCTCGACGTCACCATCCAGGCGCAGATCCTGCACCTGTTGCGCGACATCCAGGCGCGCCTTGGCACTGCCATCGTGCTGATCACGCACGACCTCGGCGTGGTCGCGCAGATGTGCCAGCGCGTCATCGTCATGTATGCCGGCCGCAAGGTCGAGGAAGGCAGCGTGGACGACGTGCTGGACCGCCCGCAGCATCCGTACACGCAGGCGCTG
>DMTA01000302.1 GCA_003454835.1 Achromobacter sp.
GGGCGGCGGCCTGGACACGGCGTCCGCCGCGCCGATCGTCAAGCCTGCCGCCTGCAGCGCCTGGGCTTTTTTCTGCCCAATGCCACGCACGCGCTCGGTCAGGTCGTCGAGCGATTCGAAACCGCCGCCACGCTCGCGCTCGCGCACGATGATTTCGGCGGTGCGCGGGCCGATGCCTCGTACGCCCTCAAGCTGGGCAGCGGTAGCCTGGTTGATGTCCACTGCATGGGCGGGCGGCGCGGCGACGCCCAGGCCAGCGGACAGCAGCAAGGCGCCGAGCGCACGCCGCAGTGCGCGGTGGCGCTCGCGCGGGCATGCGGCGATGGCAGCCGGACGCGTGCGGCGCCACGGGACCAGCGGCAGGTTGCGGGCAACAGTCGAATGGACGAAGGGATTCATGGGGCTCTCCTGACGGTTCCGGACGCGACGGTTGCCGCGTTCCGTTCCCATCATCAGGGGCGGGAGGCTCCGTGCGCCCAACCGGTGAATCAATACATCCACCTCGGCAACTACGCGCAAAACTGCGCAGGCCACGGAAAAAAAAGCCACCGCATTGCGGTGGCCTTGCTTGCTGCGTTGCCCGCGGGGCGGGTTACTTCCGTGCCCGCCAGTAGCGCACGTACTCGGCCACGCCCGTCTGCACGTCGCGCATCGGCGCGGTGAAACCCGCTGCCCGAAGCTGCGTGACGTCCGCCTGCGTATAACTCTGGTAGCGGCCCTTGAGGTCGTCCGGGAACGGGATGTAGCGGATCAGGTCCAGCTCGGCGAGTTGGGCCAGCGTCAGCTCGGCCTCGCCCCGTTCGGCGCGCAGCGTGTTCACCACCGCGGCCGCGACGTCGTTGAACGGCTGCGCCTTGCCTGTGCCGCAATTGAAAATGCCGGACTGCTCGGGGTGATCCAGGAAATGCAGATTCACCGCAACCACGTCCTCGACCGAGATGAAGTCCCGGCTCTGGCCGCCATCCACATAGCCGTCCCAGCCCGCAAAGAGGCGCACGTGCCCGTGCTCCAGGAACTGGTTCATGTTGTGGAAGGCCACCGAGGCCATGCGTCCCTTGTGCTGCTCGTGCGGACCGTACACGTTGAAGTACCGCAGACCGACGACCTGCGCCGTCAGGCTGTCCATGCGTTTGCGCAGCACCTGGTCGAACAGCAGCTTGGAATAGCCATAGACGTTCAGCGGGCCTTCGTTGTCGGGATGCTCGACGTAAGTCGTCGAACCACCATACACGGCCGCCGAGGACGCATACAGGAAGGGCACGCGGCGCGCCTGGCAGAACTCGAATAGTTCCAGCGTGACACGGTAGTTGTTGTCCAGCATATAGCGGCCGTTGCGCTCGGTCGTGTCCGAGCACGCGCCCTGGTGCAGGACCGCGCGGATTTCGGGCAGGCTGCCGTCAGCGACGCGACGGCGGAAGTCGTCCTTGTCCATGTAGTCGGCGATCTTGCAGTCGACCAGATTGACGAACTTGTCGCCTTCAGTCAGGTCATCGACGGCAATGATGTCTTCGATGCCGCGGCGGTTGAGCCCGCGAACCAGGTTGCTGCCAATGAAGCCCGCGGCTCCGGTAACGACGATCATGAGGATTCTCCTGCCAATTCCGAGGCGGTGACGATGGACGTGCCCAATTTGCCGACGGCGATGCCGCCGGCCTTGTTGGCCCAACCCATCGCCTCGGCCCACGGCAAGCCGATGGCGCGCGTAACAGCCAGCGTGGCCAGCACGGTGTCGCCCGCGCCGGACACGTCAAACACTTCGTGCGCTTGCGCGTCAGTGTGGTCGCGTCCCGCATCGGAAAACAAAGTCATACCCTGCTCGGACCGCGTCACGAGCAAGGCTTCAAGGTCCAGATCGGCGCGCAGGCGCTGCGCGCGATCGGTCAATTCGGCTTCGGACGACCAGCGGCCAACTGCCTGCTGCATTTCCGAACGATTGGGTGTGACCAGCGTCGCGCCACGATAGCGCGAATAGTCGTCGCCCTTGGGGTCCACCAGCACCGGGATGCCCGCATTGCGCGCCAGCGCGATCAGCGACTCCACGCGGGTCAGCACGCCTTTGGCGTAGTCCGACAGCACAACGATGTCGTGGTTGGCCATGTGGCGCGCCAGGGCGGCGTCCACGGCGTCCAGCGACGCCTGCGAGGGATGCTGTTCGAAATCCACGCGCAGCAGCTGCTGCTGGCGGCCGAGCACGCGCATCTTCAGGGTGGTGTGCAGTTCGTTGTCGGCAATAAGGTCGCCCTGGATGCCGGCTTCGGTGGCCAGGCGCCGGACGCTGTCTCCAGCTTCGTCCTGACCCAGCACGCCGACCAGCGTCACATGGCCACCCAAGGCCGCGACGTTGCGCGCCACGTTGGCGGCGCCGCCCAGGCGGTCTTCGCGTCGCGCGACCCGCACGACCGGTACCGGCGCCTCGGGCGAAATGCGCTCGACTTCACCGAACCAGTAGCGGTCCAGCATGACGTCGCCAACCACGAGCACACGGCTGCGCGAAATGGCTTCGGCGGGAAAAGAGTTCATTCAAGTTCTTCCAGACGGCGCGGCGCATAGGTTTCCCAGGCGTTGCAGCCGGGACATTGCCAGTAAAAACGACGCGCTTGAAAACCGCAATTGCGGCATGCATAACGATCGAGCCGTTGCGTGTGCTTGTGAATCAGGCTGCGTAGAAGCGTCAGGTCGGCGCCCGGCACGGGGCCGTGATCGCCATCGCCGTCACCGTTGGCAAGCTCGGCTTCCAGCAGACGATCCAGGCCCAGCAGCGAAGGATGGCTGCGCAGCGCGCCGCGGGCAAAGGCCCACGCGGTTGCAGAGCCCTGCTGCACACGCAGCTCGCGGAACACCACGTTGAAAAGATCCAGCGACGCATGGCGGCCATACTGCTTTTGCAGGAAATCCAGGCCCGCGGCCACCTGATTGGCGTTGCGATAGTTGGCCAGCAACTGCTCGGCCACCAGCCCGGCGTACTCGGATGCGTCGGTCATGACGGATTCCAGATACAGCCTTTCGCGCTTCGGATCCTGTTCGATCAGCGCCAGGCGCGCCCGCAGCATGGCGGTGCGCACCTTGGCGCCCTTGCTCGAGGCGGCCTCGGTGGAGGACAGCGCGTGGTCCGCCGCGTCCAGCGCCTTATGCGCGGCCTCGACGTCGGCAGGCTTGGCCGCCAGCGCGGTCTGAGCCTGTTCGCAGTAATAATGCACAATTTGCGGGACGGGCTCGTCGACCAGGCCCTGCAGGGTCTTCACGGCCTCGATCGCACGCGGCCAATCGTGTTCGGATTCATAAATGCGGATCAGCGAGCGCAGCGCCGGCAAGGCGTAGCGCGTGTCCTTGAGCTGCTCGAAACCGCTTTCCGCGCGGTCCAGCATCCCGGCTTTCAGGAAGTCCTGCGCCAGTTCGTGCTGCGCGTGTTCGCGTTCGGCCTGCGGCAGATCGGAACGGTTCAGCAGGCTTTGGTGTACGCGGATGGCGCGCTCCATTTCGCCGCGGCGGCGAAACAGGCTACCCAGGGCAAAGTGCAGTTCCGTGGTTTCCGGATCCAGCTTGGCCACTTCGACGAAGGCGTCGATGGCGCGGTCCGGCTCCTCATTGAGCAGGAAATTAAGCCCGCGGAAATACGAGTCGGGCAGGCTGCGCGTTTCCCGCAGCATCTGCCGGATATCGAATCGCGCGGCCAGCCAGCCCAGCGCGAACAGCACCGGGACGAATATCAACCACCAAGGTTCAAAATCCACTATTCGGACTCATGCGGTAATTCGGTGCAAAAAGGCGGCGCGATGTCACAGCGGCGACATGGGAGCGACGGCTTCGGGGGGCACGACGGGTGTGGTGCCGTTGGCGGCGGCCTGGATGCGATCCAGTTCGCGGCGCAGGCGGATGGCTTCGCGGCGGCGACGCAAGGCAGCAGGCACGGTCAGCAGCAGGCCGAACAGCGCGCCAAGCACGAACACGGCCAGCATGACGACGATCAGCGGGACATCCTGGATAACGTAGTCGGCGTAGAACTTCACGGCGACCGGGTCGGTGTTCTTCAAGGCGAACATCAACACCGCAACAAAGACGAGCAATCGCAGGGCCCAGACGAGATAGCGCATGGCGCATGCTCCAGATGATTCGAGACCGTCAATTGTAAGCGACGTCTTCATGACGAGAGAAAAAAAAGCCCCAAGGCGGAGCACGGCGGGCCGATAAGCAGGCCCACGCGAGGGCCGGGCGCACGCATGAACCGGCGCCACAAAAACAAAGCCCCTTGATTTCTCAAGGGGCTTCGTTCGCGGTCCGATCTGCCCGAAGGCAGCCCTGCCTGGCCGACGCGTCAGTGCATGGCGTGCAAACCTGCCATGGAAGACGGCATCGACTCGCTCGATCCAGAGGATTGAGCGTCCTCGTCATTGCCGCCGACCAGGTCCACCCGTTCGCGCAATTCCTTGCCTGCCTTGAAGTGCGGCACCTGTTTGCCAGGCACCAGCACCTGCTCGCCGGATTTGGGATTGCGACCGACACGGGGCGACCGTTGCGACAACGAGAAGCTGCCAAAACCGCGGATCTCGATGCGCTGACCCGAGGCCAGGGCCTGGGTCATTGCATCCAGTACGGTCTTGACCGCGTAATCGGTGTCGCGGGCGGCCAGCTGAGGATAGCGGGCCGCCAAGGCGGCGATCAGCTCCGACTTGGTCACGAATTAACCGTCGTTGCGCTGTTGGTCCAGCTTTGCCTTCAGCAGCGCGCCGAGGTTGGTGGTGCCGGACGAAGCGCTGGCATCGGACATGCGCTGGATCGTGTCGGCGGTTTCGGCGTTGTCACGGGCCTTGATCGACAGCTGGATCGAACGCGTCTTGCGGTCGATGTTGACGATCATGGCTTCGATGTTTTCGCCGGCGTTCAGCACGGTGGTGGCATCTTCGACGCGGCCCGAGGAGATCTCGGAAGCGCGCAGGTAGCCTTCGACGTCCACGGACAGCGTCACGACGGCGCCCTTGGCTTCGACGGACTTGATGGTGCCCGGAACGACGGCGCCCTTGTCAAACGTGGCGACGAAGTTGTTGAAGGGGTCGCCTTCCAGCTGCTTGATGCCCAGCGAGATGCGTTCCTTGTCGGTGTCGATGCCCAGAACCACGGCTTCGATTTCGTCACCCTTCTTGAAGTTGCGCACGGCTTCTTCACCCGATTCGGCCCACGACAGGTCGGACAGGTGAACCAGGCCGTCGATGCCGCCGGGCAGGCCGACGAACACGCCGAAGTCGGTGATCGACTTGATGGCGCCGCGGACCTTGTCACCACGCTTGAAGTTCGTGGCGAACTCTTCCCACGGGTTCTGACGGCACTGCTTCATGCCCAGCGAGATGCGACGACGGTCTTCGTCGATTTCCAGGACCATGACTTCGACTTCTTCGCCCAGGGTCACAACCTTGCGCGGGTCGACGTTCTTGTTGGTCCAGTCCATTTCGGACACGTGGACCAGGCCTTCGATGCCGGCTTCGACTTCAACGAACGCGCCGTAGTCGGTCAGGTTCGTGACCTTGCCGAACAGGCGGGTGCCTTGCGGGTAGCGGCGAGCCAGGCCCACCCACGGATCTTCGCCAAGCTGCTTGACGCCCAGGGAGACGCGGCTCTTTTCCTGGTCGAACTTGAGGACCTTGGCTTCGACTTCCTGACCCACTTGCAGGACTTCGGAGGGGTGACGCACACGGCGCCAGGCCATGTCGGTGATGTGCAGCAGACCATCGATGCCGCCCAGGTCGACGAACGCGCCGTAGTCGGTGATGTTCTTGACCACGCCCTTGACCACAGCACCTTCGTGCAGGGTTTCGAGCAGCTTTTGACGCTCTTCGCCCATGCTGGCTTCCAGCACCTGGCGACGCGACAGCACAACGTTGTTGCGCTTGCGGTCGAGCTTGATGACCTTGAATTCGAGGGTCTTGCCTTCGTACGGGGTGGTGTCCTTGACCGGACGCAGGTCCACCAGCGAACCCGGCAGGAACGCGCGGATGCCGTTGGTCATGACGGTCAGACCGCCCTTCACCTTGCCGGTGATGGTGCCGGTAACCAGTTCGCCGTTCTCCAGGGCCTTTTCCAGTTGCAGCCAGGCCGACAGGCGCTTGGCGCGGTCACGCGACAGGATGGTGTCGCCGTAGCCGTTTTCCAGGGAATCGATGGCCACCGAGACGAAATCGCCAGGTTGCACTTCGAGCTCGCCCTGGTCGTTCAGGAACTCTTCCAGGGGGATCAGCGCTTCGGACTTCAGGCCGGCGTTGACGACGACGAAATTGTGGTCGACGCGCACGACTTCGGCGCTGATGACCTCGCCGGACTTCATGTCCTGGCTCTTGAGGCTTTGTGCGAAAAGGTCGGCGAAGCTTTCGCCGCCGGTGGCGGTAGTGGAAACGGAAGACATGGGGTTGAAATCCATTGGGCCGAAATGGCCGTTAAGAACACACCGCAGCGGATTGCCCGCCACAGTGGAGTCAAAATACCTGCCGGCTGGCTGACCCTTGCGGGGTGGCCCGTGGGGGAGTCGCCTGGCTTGAGCAGGGCCTAATCAAAAAATGCTAAAAAAATGCCGGTAGCAATACTGCCTGGAGCGACACTGCCCGTAACTTCACGGGTTGGCTTGCTGCCAGAAATCCAGTATTGCCTGCACCGTTTCCGCGATCGTCAAATTGGACGAATCCAGCACGTGTGCATCTGCTGCGGGAGCCAGCGGCGCAGTGGCGCGCCCGGTGTCGCGCGCGTCACGCTCGCGCATATCCCGCAAAAGGTCGTCTAGATTAGCAGAAATTCCCTTTTCGATCAACTGCTTACGCCGCCTCTCCGCTCGGGCGACCACGTCGGCGACCAGGAAGACCTTCAGGGACGCGTCCGGGAACACGACGGTGCCCATGTCGCGGCCGTCCGCAACCAGGCCGGGCGGCAGCCGGAAGGCGCGCTGGCGCTCGAGCAACGCCTGCCGCACACCCGGGAAAGCCGCCACACGCGACGCGAAATTGCCCACTTCCTCGCGGCGGATGTCATGGCCGGCATCCGCCCCCTCGAGATAGACGTGGGGTCCGTCGAAACGCACGTCCAGCGTCTCTGCCACACGCGCGACGGCGGGCTCGTCCTCGGCGGCGACGCCACGGTTGATGGCGGCCAGCGCGGTCAGACGGTACAGCGCGCCGCTATCCAGCACGGTCCAGCCCAGCGCCTTCGCGACGCGGTGAGCCACGGTGCCCTTGCCGGACGCCGTGGGGCCGTCGATCGTGATGACCGGAGCCAGGGAAGCGGAAGTTGAAGCAGTCAAAGTCATGGATGCGATGCAGCGCTAGGCCGAGACCAGGCCGGCGTAGACGTCAAAGTAACCCGGGAACGTCTTGCTGACACATCCGGGATCAAGAATGCGAACCGCCGCCGGGCCGAATGCCGCCAGCGAAAAGCACATTGCCATGCGGTGGTCATCCCAGGTGCCGATATGCGCATCGCGCCAGGCGCCCTGCGCCGGCGGCGTCACGCGCAGCCAATCGGGGCCGGACTCCACCTGCGCACCCAGCTTTTCCAGCTCGGTCTGCATGGCGTGGATGCGATCCGTTTCCTTGACGCGCCAGCTGCCAATGTTGCGCAGCCGGCACGGGCCGTCGGCATACAGCGCTAGCGCCGCGGCCGTCATCGCGGCGTCGGGGATCAGGTTGAAATCGGTGTCGAAGGCCTTGAGGCGCTCGCCGTCGGCGACCTGCACGCCCGACACTTCAATCCATTCCGGACCGTAGGTGACCTTGGCGCCCATGTCGGCCAAGGTGCTGGCGAACCCCACGTCGCCCTGGATGCTGTCGGCGCCGACGCCTGTCACACGCAACGGGCCGCCCCCGATGGCGCCCAGCGCCAGGAAATACGACGCCGTCGATGCGTCCCCTTCCACCGCGATCTGGCCCGGACTGCGATAGGCTGCGCCCGCGTCTACGACGAAACGGCTCCAGCCGTCGCGCTGCACCAGCACGCCGAAGCGCGCCATCAGGTTCAGCGTGATCTCGATATAGGGCTTGGAAATGAGCTCGCCCGCGACCTCGATGGTGACGGGCTTGCCACTGCGCGCGGCCTGGAGCGGCGCGGCCAGCAGCAAGGCGGTCAGGAACTGGCTGGACACCGAACCCTGCACGCGGGTCACGGCGTTCTCAGCGATGTCGCCGCGGCCGATTTGCAGCGGCGGATAGCCCGGCTGGCCCAGATAGTCGACGCGCGCGCCCAGCGCGTTCAGGGCATCGACCAGGTCGCCGATCGGGCGCTCGTGCATGCGCGGCACGCCCGACAGGCGGTAATCGCCGCCCATGAGCGCCAGGGCCGCCGTCAAAGGACGGATTGCGGTGCCCGCATTGCCCATGAAGAGGTCGGCGCTTTCCACCGGAAACCGGCTGACGCCCTGCACGGTGACGCGCCCGGCTTCCAGGTCGGAGACCTGCACGCCCAACTGGCGCAACGCGGCCAGCATGACGCGAGTGTCGTCGGAGTCCAGCAGGCCCGTGATGACCGTTGTGCCTTCGGCGATGGCCGACAGCAACAGCACGCGATTGGAAATGCTCTTGGATCCCGGCAAGGCCATCGTGCCTTGCGCGCGCCGCACGCGCGGCAGATCGAGGTAAGACAAAGCGCCCATTCAGCTACTCCTTGCGCCAGCCGCGGCGCGCACGCGCCGCCGTGTCCAGCAGCGTCAGCAAAGCCTCGCCGTCGCCATCGGCGATGGCGCGCTCGGCACGGTCCAGCACGCCGCGCACCGCGGCCAGTTCGGCCAGCATCGCGTCACGGTTGGACAAAAAGATGTCGCGCCACATCTCCGGCGATCCGGCGGCGATACGGGTGAAATCACGAAAGCCGCTGCCCGCCAGTTCCAGCCGGGTCGCGGCGTCGGCGGCCGTGGCCACCTGCTCCATATACACCGACGACAGCAGATGCGGAAGATGGCTGACCGAGGCGAGCACGCGATCGTGCGCGTCGGCGTCCATGTCGATCACGTCCGCGCCGCAAGCCTGCCAAGCCTGGCGCACGAGCGCCATGGCCGTCGCCCCATTTTCCGGCACTGGCGTGAGGATGACGGTGCGCCCGCGGTAGAGGCCCGCATCGGCGGCCTCCGGCCCGGTACGCTCGGCGCCTGCGATGGGGTGGCCCGGCACGAACTGGCCCATACGGTCGCCCAATGCGGCGCGCGCCGCGTCGACCACTTCAGCCTTGGTGCTGCCGCCGTCGGTCAGCACGGCGCCTGGCGAGAGGTGCAGCCGCATCTGCGACAGCACGTTCGTCACACCGCCGACCGGCGTGGCCAGCATGATGAGGTCAGCCTGAGCCGCCGCGGCTTCGGCCGATACGGCCTCGTCGATAAGCCCCAGCGCAACGGCGCGTTCCAGCGACTGCGCATTGCGCCCCACGCCCAGCACCTTGCCCACCTGCCCCGCCTGCCGCAAGGCCGCCGCGAACGATCCGCCGATCAAGCCGACGCCAACCACTGCCAATACAGGAATCAGGGGGCCCGCGGCCCCCTGATCTGAAGAAGGTAACGCGTCGTTCATGCGGTCAGGATGGCGGTCAGGGCGTCGATGAATCGGGCGTTTTCTTGGGGCAGCCCAATGGACACGCGCAGCCACTCCGGCAGACCGTCGCCCGCGACGGGACGCACGATGACGCCGCGCTTGAGGAGCTCAAGATTGATGCGCGGCGCGTCACCCACGTGAACCAGCACGAAGTTGCCGTAGCTGGGTACGTAGCGCAGATTGAGCTTGTCGAACGCGGCGCACAGTTGCGCCTTGCCCGCCTTGTTGGAGGCGTACGCTTCTTGCAGGTATTCGGCGTCGCCCAGCGCGGCGATGGCCGCGGCCTGCGCCAGCGTGTTGACGTTGAAGGGCTGGCGCACGCGGTTGAGCAGGTCGGTCAGGCCGGGCTGCGCCACCGAGAAGCCGACGCGCAGGCCCGCCAGGCCGTAGGCCTTGGAGAAGGTGCGCGAAACGATCAGGTTCGGATACTGCCGCGCCAGCGCGGTGCTGTCGAAGCGCAGCTCCGGATCCAGGTATTCGTTGTAGGCCTCGTCCAGCACAACCGTGACACGATCGCCGTGCGCAGCATGCACACGCTCCAGGAAATCCGCGACCTTGTCGCCCGGCACGAAGGTGCCGGTCGGATTGTTCGGGTTGGCGATGAACAACAGTCGCGTGTCGTCGGCGATGGCGTCGAACATCGCATCCAGGTCGTGGCCGTGATCGATGGCCGGCACCACGATGTGGCGCGCGCCGCGCGCCTGCGTGGCAAGACGGTAGACCGCGAACGAGTGCTGCGCATACACCGCCGAGGCGCCCGGCTCCAGCAGCGCCAGCGCGGCGATTTCCAGGATGTCGTTCGAGCCGTTGCCGAGCGTGATCCAGTTCATCGGCACGCCATAGCGTTCGGCAAGCGCCGCCTTCAGATCAAAGCCATTGGGATCCGGGTAGCGCGCCAGCGATTCGGCGGCGGCCAGCATGGCTGCCTTCGCCGACTTGGGCATGCCCAAGGGGTTTTCGTTGGAGGCCAGCTTGACGATGGTCGTCGGATCCAGCCCGAACTCGCGGGCCAGTTCTTCGATCGGCTTGCCGGCCTGGTACGGGGCGATGGCGCTGACGTGCGCGGGGGCAACGAGGGGCTTGGATGCGTGGGTCATGATGTGGGATTCACTGCGCAGGGTACGAGCCCAGCACTTTGAGATAAGCAACCTGCGCCTGCAGGGCCGCCAGGGCGCGCTCGACGTTCGGGTCGTTCCGATGGCCCAGGACGTCGACGTAGAAATAGTATTCCCACTGGCCGGTGCGCGCGGGGCGCGACTCGAAGCGCGTCATCGACACACCGTTGGCGGCCAGGGGCGCCAGCATTTCATAGACCGCGCCCGCGCGGTTCGGCACCGCCAGGATCAGGCTGGTCTTGTCCTTGCCGCTGACCAGCGGCTCGATATTGCCGATCGCCAGGAAGCGGGTGCGGTTGTGCGGGTCGTCCTGGATGCCGGCGGCGACGATCTGCAGGTTCCAGGCGGGCGCAGCCACTTCGCCGGCAATGGCGGCGATGCTCGCGTCCGACGCGGCAGCGCGCGCCGCCTCGGAATTGCTGGACGCGGCCACGCGCTCGACGTCGGGATAGTTGCGCGTCAGCCAGCCCTGGCACTGGGCCAGCGCCTGCGGGTGCGCGGAAATCGTCTTGATGCCGTCCATGCTGCCCGATTGCGACATCAGGCAATGGCGGATGACGAGCGAACGTTCGCCCAGGATCTTCACCGGCGTGTTCAGCAGCAGGTCCAGGCTGCGGTTGACGGCGCCTTCAGTGGAGTTTTCCACCGGCACCATGCCCACGTCAGCCTGACCGGCCTCGACGGCCCGGAAGACCTCGTCAAACGAGGCGCAAGGAAGCTTTTGGACGGCATGGCCAAAATGCTCCAGCGCGGCCTGTTCCGAGAACGAGCCCTGGGGCCCCAGGAACGCGACGGTCATGCCGCGTTCCAGGCCCCGGCATGCGGAGATGATTTCGGTCCAGACCGACGCCACGCCGGCGTTCGGGAACGGACCGGGATTGATCTGCTGCAGGCGGCGGATGACCTCGGCCTCGCGCTCGGGGCGCAGCACCGGGCCATCGGCGTGCGCGGCATGCTTGGCCTCGCCCACTTCCAGCGCGGCGCGCGCGCGCTGCGACAGGAGATCGAGGATCTGCGCGTCGAGGTCGTCGATGCGCTTTCGCAGGGGAAGCAGCTTGCGCTGCAGCTCTTCATCCATGGCGGCGCTCGAATTCCTTCAGGTACTCGACTAGCGCCGTCACGCCTTCGAGCGGCAGCGCGTTGTAGATGGAGGCGCGCATGCCGCCCACGCTTTTGTGGCCTTTCAATTGCGTGAGGCCAGCTGCCTCGGCGCCCTTCAGAAAAGCGTCGTTGAGCGATTCGTCATGCAGCACGAACGGCACGTTCATGCGCGAACGCACGGGTGCGTGGATGGGATTGCGGTAGAAGCCGGTGCTGTCCAGGTAGCCGTACAGCAGATCGGCCTTGGCCTTGTTGGCCGCTTCCATGCCGGCCACGCCGCCATTGGCCTTGACCCACTTGAACACCAGGCCCGCGATGTAGATCGCGAAGGTCGGCGGGGTGTTGTAGCGCGAGTGCTCGGCCGCCACGTTGGCGTAGTCAAACGCCGAGGGACAGATCGGCAAAGCCTGACCGATCAGGTCGCGGCGCGCGATGACCATGGTGACGCCGGCCGGGCCGGCGTTCTTCTGCGCGCCGGCATACATCATGCCGCAGCGTGACACGTCCATCGGACGCGACAGGAAGTGCGAAGAAGCATCGATGACCAGCGGCACATCGGGCGCGCCGAGGTCAGCGGTGTCGGGCCAATCCAGAAACTCGACGCCACCAATGGTTTCGTTGCTGCACAGGTGCAGGTAGGCCGATTCCTTGCGCACCTGCCAGGTGTTGGCGGGCGGCACCCAGGTCAGCGGCGCCTGTTCGCGGCCGTCGATCTGGGTGGCGTGATCGGAGCTGGCCGCGACGTGCGTGCTGCCGTAGCGGCCGGCTTCCTTGTACGAACGCTTGGACCAATGGCCCGTCACGACGAAATCCGCGGCTGGCGCGCCGCGGCGTCCCATGAGATTCATGGGGACGATGGCGTTTTCCCCGGAACCGCCGCCTTGCATGAACATGACGGCGTAATCCGCCGGCAGGCCCAGCAGGTCGCGCAGATCGGATTCTGCTTCATCGCAGATCTGCACGAAATGCTTGCCGCGATGGCTCATTTCCATCACGGACATGCCGCTGCCGTGCCAGTCCAGCATTTCTGCAGCGGCTTGCTGCAGCACCACCTCGGGCAAGACCGAGGGGCCGGCCGAGAAATTCCAGGGGCGGGCCATTATTGCTCCGTAGGTTCCGTCGAATCTGCTGCGTCGCTGCTCTCGTCGCCACCGGTTTCCTGGCCGTCTTCGTCCAGTTCGCCGTCGTCGTCCGCGTCGCTTTCGACGACACGGCGCACGCCGGACAGCGTGCTGCCGTCGTCGACGTTGATCAGCGTGACGCCCTGCGTCGCGCGGCCCATTTCGCGGATTTCCGCGACGCGGGTGCGCACTAGGACGCCGCCGGTGGTGATGAGCATGATTTCATCGGTAGGCGTGACCAGCACCGCGCCCACCACCTTGCCGTTGCGCGAGGTGGTCTGGATGGCGATCATGCCCTTCGTGCCGCGGCCGTGGCGCGTGTACTCCGCGATCGGCGTGCGCTTGCCATAGCCGTTTTCCGTGGCGGTCAGCACCGTCTGCGTTTCGTCGCCGGCAACCAGCAGCGCGATCACCGTCTGCGTGTCCTCGAGCATCATGCCGCGCACGCCGCGGGCATTGCGGCCCATCGGACGCACGTCGTTTTCGTCGAAGCGCACGGCCTTGCCGGCGTCCGAGAACAACATGACGTCGTGCTTGCCGTCGGTGAGATCGGCGCCGACCAGGTAGTCGCCATCGTCAAGGTCGACAGCGATGATGCCGGCCTTGCGCGGGTTGGAGAAGTCGGACAGCGGGGTCTTCTTGACCGTGCCGCGCGAGGTCGCCATGAAGACGAAGTGGTCTTCGCTGAATTCCTTGACCGGCAGCACCACCGTGATCTTCTCGCCGTCGGCCAGCGGGAACATGTTGACGATCGGCTTGCCGCGCGAATTGCGTGTGCCTTGCGGCACTTCCCAGACCTTCAGCCAGTACACGCGGCCGCGGTTCGAGAAGCACAGCAGGAAGTCGTGCGTATTGGCGATGAAGAGCTGGTCGATCCAGTCGTTTTCCTTCATGGCCGTCGCCTGCTTGCCGCGTCCGCCGCGCTTTTGCGAGCGGTACTCGGACAACGGCTGGCTCTTGATGTAGCCGCCGTGCGACAGCGTCACGACCATGTCGGTCGGCGTGATCAGGTCTTCGGTATCGAGTTCCGTCGCATTCAGTTCGATTTCCGAACGGCGCGAGTCCTTGGCGCCGGTCGAGAACTCGGCCTTGATGGCCTGCAGCTCTTCACTGATGATGGACGTGATGCGCTCCGGACGGGCCAGGATGTCCAGCAGGTCGGCGATCGTGGACATGATGTCCTTGTACTCGCCGACGATCTTGTCCTGCTCCAGCCCGGTCAGGCGTTGCAGGCGCATGTTCAGGATTTCCTGGGCCTGCGTATCGCTCAGGCGATACAGGCCGTCGCCCTGAAGACCGAACTCGACGCCCAGGTCGTCCGGACGGAACGCCGCACGGCCGCCCGGCGTGTCGCCGTCGGCGCGCGACAGCATTTCGCGCACCAGCGACGAATCCCAGGATTTCGCCATCAGTTCCTGACGAGCGACCGGCGGGGTCGGCGCTGCCTTGATGATCGCGATGAAATCGTCGATGTTGGCCAGAGCCACCGCCAGGCCTTCCAGCACATGGCCACGCTCGCGGGCCTTGCGCAACTGGAACACGGTGCGGCGCGTGACCACTTCCCGGCGATGCTGCAGGAAGTAGTCGATCATCTGCTTCAGGTTGAGCAGGCGGGGCTGGCCGTCGACCAGCGCCACCAGGTTCATCCCGAAGGTGTCCTGGAGCTGGGTGTTCTTGTAGAGGTTGTTCAGAACGACCTCAGGCACCTCACCGCGCTTGAGCTCGATGACAAGACGCATGCCGTCCTTGTCCGATTCGTCGCGGATGTCGGAGATGCCTTCAATCTTCTTGTCGTTGACCAGCTCGGCAATGCGTTCCTGCAGCGTCTTCTTGTTGACCTGGTAGGGAATCGCGTCGATCACGATCGCCTGGCGATTGCCCTTCTCCATGTCTTCGAAGTGCGTCTTGGCGCGCATGATGACGCGGCCGCGACCCGTGCGATAGCCTTCGCGCACGCCGGACATGCCGTAGATGATGCCGCCAGTGGGAAAGTCCGGCGCCGGGATGAGCTCGATCAGCTCATCGACCGTGCACGCCGGATTGCGCAGGCAGTACAGGCAGCCGTCGACCACTTCCTGGAGGTTGTGCGGCGGAATGTTGGTGGCCATGCCCACCGCGATGCCGGAGCTGCCGTTGACCAGCAGGTTGGGCAGGCGCGACGGCAGCAGCAGCGGTTCCTGTTCGCTGCCGTCGTAGTTGGGGCCGAAGTCGACGGTTTCCTGGTCGATGTCGGCCAGCAGCTCGTGGGCGATCTTGGCCAGGCGGATTTCGGTGTATCGCATCGCCGCGGCGTTGTCGCCGTCGATGGAGCCGAAGTTGCCCTGGCCGTCGACCAGCATGTAGCGCATGGAGAAATCCTGCGCCATGCGGACAATGGTGTCGTAAACGGACTGGTCGCCGTGGGGGTGGTACTTACCGATGACGTCCCCGACGATACGCGCGGACTTCTTATAGGCGCGGTTCCAGTCGTTGTTCAGCTCGTGCATCGCGTAGAGCACGCGCCGGTGGACGGGCTTCAAGCCGTCCCGCACATCCGGAAGCGCCCGACCGACGATCACACTCATCGCGTAATCGAGGTAACTGCGGCGCATCTCTTCTTCCAGCGATACCGGAAGCGTCTCCTTGGCAAAGGAATCCATATATATAACGACAGAATCGTGTAAGGAGGAACCCGGGCCGGGTAAACAGGAAATTCTATCATTCGATTGGGGGACCGGTCCGATGGGCCGTCCGAAGGCGCCGCAAGCGGACCGCGACGGACCGATCAGAAACGCGGCGCGGCCACGCCCACCCGAGCCCTGCGGCCCTGTTGTCAAAAACCAACATGGGAAACGGCAGGAGTGCCGAAAACGTCATATCCAGCATTAATGCGCCTGTCCAGGGAAGCCAAAGCCCCCCAAATGCCTTAAGATTGTTTCCAGCACGCAGGAAACCCAGTAGCTATTCCTTTGAACCAGCTCTTGGCGTTGCTATACTGGCCCCGTTTTCCTGATATGCGGCGGGGGTTCGCTGCGAGTCACTTATCCAGCTTCAAGCTCAACGAGGAGAAACATGAACAAACCCTCCAAATTCGCTCTGGCGCTCGCCTTCGCCGCCGTCACGGCCTCTGGTGTAGCTTCCGCGCAAACCGTGGACAACTGGCGCAACCCGTTCGGTAACGTTTGGAAGAACGGTACGAACGAATTGTGCTGGCGCGATGCCTTCTGGACCCCGGCCACCGGTATCCCCGGTTGCGACGGCGTCCCGGTTGCCCAACAGAAGGCGAAGCCGGCCCCGATGGCGGCAAAGGTCGTGTTCAATGCTGACACGTTCTTCGACTTCGACAAGTCGACCCTGAAGCCCGAAGGTCGCCAACTGCTGCAGCAAGTCGCTCAGCAAGCCAGCACCATCGATCTGGAAACGATCATCGCCGTCGGCCACACCGACTCGATCGGTACCGAACAGTACAACCAGAAGCTGTCCGAGCGCCGCGCCGCTTCGGTCAAGGCTTACCTGGTCAGCCTGGGCATCGACCCCAACCGTATCTATACGGAAGGCAAGGGCGAACTGCAGCCGATCGCTTCCAACAAGACGAAGGAAGGCCGCGCCCAGAACCGTCGCGTTGAGATCGAAATCGTGGGTAGCCGCAAGTAATTGTCGGACTAGCTACAATAAGGGGGCCTCGCATAGCGAGGCCCTTTTTTTCGCCTGCGACGCACCCATCTGGTGCGTCGGCGAGCCTCCTCCTCGCCTAGCGCGCTGGACCCCTCTATATATAGAGCAGCCTTACGCCGGACCGCCCATGAACACGCAAACTCACGACACCGCGCAAGCCTCCGTCAACGCCGATCAGGCCGAAATCGACAAGTTCAGCGCCCTGGCCAGCCGCTGGTGGGATCCCGAAAGCGAGTTCAAGCCGCTGCACGCCATCAATCCGCTGCGGCTGGAATGGATCCAGGAATGCGCGGGCAGCCTCGCCGGCCGCAAGGTGCTGGACGTCGGTTGCGGCGGCGGCATCCTGTCGGAATCCATGGCCCGCAGCGGCGCGGACGTGACCGGGATCGACCTGGCCGACAAATCCCTGAAGATCGCGCGCCTGCACGGCCTGGAATCGGGCGTGAAGGTGGAGTACCGCAAGGTGCCCGTCGAGGAATTGGCTGCCGAGCAGCCGGGCCAGTACGACGTGGTGACTTGCATGGAAATGCTGGAGCATGTGCCGGATCCTGCCTCGATCGTGCGCGCCTGCTCGACGCTGGTCAAACCGGGCGGCTGGGTGTTCTTTTCCACACTCAACCGAAACGCCAAGTCCTTCGTGTTCGCGATCATCGGCGCAGAATACATCCTGCGCCTCCTGCCCCGCGGCACCCACACCTACGATCAGTTCATCAAGCCGAGCGAGCTGTCGGCGGCGGCGCGCGGCGCCGCCCTGGAGCCGGTGAGCATGCGCGGCATGGAATACAACCCGATCACCCAGATCTACTCGCTGACTTCCGACACCTCGGTCAACTATCTGATGGCTACCCGTAAATGAGCGCCCTGATCCTGTTCGATTTCGACGGCACCCTGGCCGACACCGCCCCCGACCTGGCAGCCGCCGCGAACCGTCAGCGCACCCGCCGCGGCCTGGAACCCATGGCGTATGAAGCGTTGCGCCCCGTGGCGTCCCAGGGCGCGCGCGGACTGTTGCGCGTCGCGCTGGACCTGCAACCGGGCCATCCGGACTACGAGCCCACGCGCCTGCAATTTCTGGAAGACTATGCCGCCAGCTCGACGGTGCACAGCAAGCTGTTCCCAGGGATCGAAGACCTGTTGGCCGATATCCGCAACCGTGGCATGTCCTGGGGCATCGTCACCAACAAGGTCACCTACCTGACCTTGCCCATCGTCGAGTTCCTGGACCTGACGCGCGACAGCGCCGTGCTGGTCTGCGGCGACACGACCGCCCACGCCAAGCCGCATCCCCTGCCCTTGCAGCACGCCGCGCGCGAGGCGGGCTTTGGGACCGATCGTTGCGTCTATGTCGGTGATGATCTGCGCGATATCCAGGCGGCTCACGCCGCGGGCATGCCCGCCGTGGCTGCAGCCTATGGCTACGTCGGTGAAGACGACAACGTGATTGCCTGGCAGGCGGAAACCTGCGCAAATTCGCCGGCGGAACTGTGGTCCGCCATCGAGCCGCTGCTGCCCCGGGACGTGCGCTGAAGTTCCGACTTGGGCCGCCAGGCGAGCCGTCTCGCCAGCGGCCAAGCGGTTCCCTTTGAGCCGTTCGCTTTGGAGCCGTTCCCTTTGGACAGTTACCTTTGAACCGCTCCTTCTAAGCCGCACCCCGGCTGATCGCCCCCCCCCGCCGACTGCGATTGGTCGGCCCCATTAGTGCGGCCGGCCGAACAATCTATCCGGACACCGGGGGTTTATCCGGTCGGTGATCTCCCCTAAAGTGTGAGCCGTGCATCGCGGTCCGGGTCGTCCAGATCGCCCGTTCCCGGCGCATGCCGGCGTTGCAGCCTCCGCAGGCCGCGACGACATCTCCGTGCTGGCGGACCTCAGCGTCCCGCCGCACCGTGCCCCGCCACGTTGACGCGGCGCACGCCAGACCTTTTGACCTTGCCTTCAACGCCCTGCCCGCGCGGCGCCATCCGGCCTCGCGCCCAAGGAATGCCTATGCTTTTGCCCATCCTGCTACTTTCCGCCGCCGGCTTCACCATTCTGACCACCGAGTTCCTGATCGTGGGGCTGCTGCCTGGCCTTGCCCGCGACCTGGACGTGACCGTCTCCCAGGCCGGGCTATTGGTGACGCTGTTTGCCTTCACGGTCGCCGCGACCGGCCCCTTGCTCACCGCCCTGATGGCCAACATGGAGCGCAAGCGCCTGTTCATCGGGGTGCTGGTGCTGTTTGGCCTGTCCAATGCGCTGGCGGCCGTGGCGCCCAATATCTGGATCATGGCGATCGCCCGCTTTGTGCCGGCGCTGGCCTTGCCCGTGTTCTGGTCGCTGGCCAGCGCCACCGCGGTCGAACTGGTGGGCCCCGCGCGCGCCGGACGCGCCATTTCGACGGTGGCGTTCGGCATCGTGGCCGCCACGGTGTTCGGCATTCCGATCGGTGTGCTGATCTCGGACGCGTTCGGATGGCGCGCCGCGTTCTGGGCGCTGTCGGGGGTCGCGTTTGCCAAGGCCCTGCTGCTGTTCCTGACCTTCCCCAGCACGCGCATCCGCGCCGACAGCGTGCGCCTCGTCACGCAGCTGCGCATCCTGCGCGATCCCATGGTGGTGAGCCACGTGCTGCTGTCGCTGCTGGTGTTCACCGGCATGTTCACCGCCTATACCTATTTGGCGGACATGCTGGAGAGGCTGGGCGGTTTCGACGGCAAGACCGTCGGCTGGACGATGATGGCGTTCGGCGCCGTGGGACTGGTGGGCAACACGCTGGGCGGACGCCTCGTAGACCGCAGCCCGCTCGGCGCCACGGCCCTGTTCGCGTCGCTGATGGCGGCGGGCCTGGCGTTCGTCGCCCCGGTCATGCAGTCGCACGGCCTGCTGGCTGTCGCGCTAGGCATCTGGGGCATCGCCCA
>DMTA01000296.1 GCA_003454835.1 Achromobacter sp.
GGGTGTCGTGCTGTTCGGATCCGGCATCGGCAACGCCACGTCGCTGCCGCCCCTGATCGCGCAGACGGAATTTGCCCGCGAGCAAGCGGCGCGCGTGGTGCCGTTGATCGTCGCGCTGTCGCAGGGCGCCTATGCCTTTGCACCCGCGGCGTTCGGCGCTCTGCGCACATGGCTGCAGCCGACGGGATTGACGCTGCCCGGCTTCCTGGCCGTGGCCGCCCTGCTGCAAGCCGCGGCGATCGCATGCTTTGCAGCCGGACGCGACGCGCATGGGAAGCGCGGCGCGCGCTGATGCTTCAGGCGCTCCCGCCACGCCGCGCCACCAGACCGGCCATGACCGCGTCGCCACGTTCGCTGACCAGACCTTCGGCCACGCCCTCGCGGTCTGCCGCGTTGCGGTTCTGGCTGACCTTCCATTTGCCTTCGATGCGGGCAATGGGAATCTCGACGCCGACAATGGCGCGCATCTGCGCCGCGATGAAGTCGGCGGGCGCCTCGTCCACGCGCCACGGCTGAACGCGGGCCTTTTCCTGGCTGTGGGTCAGCGCCTCAAGCTGAGCGCGCAGCCAGGCTGGATCGTCCTGAATCACGGGCGTACCCCACACATGCACTGCCACGAAGTTCCAGGTCGGCACAACCTTGTGCGTTTCCGCCTTGGTCGCGTACCAGGACGGCGTGATGTAAGCCTGCGCGCCATGAAAAGCCACCAGACACTCGCGTCCGGCGGCCAGTTCGGCCAGTTGCGGATTGGCGCGCGCCACGTGCAGGCGCAGGACGCCGTGCGCGCCTTCTGAATAGAGCAGACAGGGAATGTGATTGGCCATCAGCCCGCCCTCTCCGCTGGTGAAGAGGACCCCTAGCGGATGGGCGCGGATGAACTCGTGCTGGATTTCCAGCGAATCTTCGCGAAAGGCGGACGGCAGGTACATGGCGACGGCGCGATCAAGGATAGGAAAACGACAACATACCGCGCGCGTGGCACCACTGAAAGAGCCACACACTACGCCTTTCATGGAGCCATGCACGGCGCGAACCCGGAACGCCGCCCGAGCCCGTCCGATCGCTATTGCCGCGATCGCCCGTAAGCGGCGTTCATGCGTTCGCGAGCCTCCGTTTCATGCGCGAAAGCGCGGTCGTAATTTTCGAGGCAACCGGGCGTGGGATTGGGCCACTGGATCGCGGCGATTGCCTCGGTCAGTTCGTCACGTGACCGCTGCCATTCCTTGACGGCGGCATACCATTCGTTGGCGGTGTCCATAGATCTCCCCCCCTCCTATGTGCACAGGCCAATCGTAGCGCTGCCGAAGATCGGCGAGACAGCGTTTTCGCATGGCCAGAAGGATGATGTGGCGGCGACGCAGCGTCTCTTTCCGCAGGCGAAAAATTGCCGCGCGGCGCCGCGGTTCAGGCAGATAATTTCCAGCAAGGATCGTGCCGGTTTTCCGCCTGCCTTCCGCAGGCGCCGTTTTTCTGACAAGGAAAAAGCCATGAAGCCCAACCTCGCACTGCGCGCGGCCTGCTGCGCGCTCATCGGACTGGCCGGCTGCACCAATCTGCCCAAAGCCAAGGACTATTCCACCGCGCTGGGCGAGCCACAAAGCCAGCTTCAGCAGGATCCCAACTGGAGCGGAGGGCGCATCTGGGTCAGGCCGGGTCCGCCGATCGGCAGCCAGTTCGACAAAAAGCTGCTCATGGAAGACGTGACGTTCATCCCGGGCGATCGGCCGGATGAGCTGGACTTCCGGGACGACGCCGAGATACGGCAGCGCGTACTGACCTACATGAACGCGGCCCTGCGCCGCGAGTTCACGCAGGCCGGCTATCAACTGATTACCGCGCCGGCGCCACGCTCAGTGCGGCTGCGCGCCGCCATCACCGGCACCTTCCGAAACGATCGCGATCCGCGGCCGGGCGAGTACGTACCCATTGGTTATGTGCTGGGCCAGACGGCCAAGGCCGCCGGACTGCGCGATCAATCGGTGCGGCTGCTGATCGAAGCCTCGGCGCGCGATGCCACCACCAACCAATTGCTGATCGCATCGTTGGGCGCGGTCACGGGCAGCAACTTGCCGGAAAACCGCAAGCCCACCGCCGCCGACGTGCAAAGCGCCATCGACGCATGGGCGCGCCGGGTCCGCGAGCAATTCGAGCGCATCTGGGTCGCGGAAATACCCAAGACTCAATGACGCGCGGCGGACAATTTCCGACTTCATATCACGATGTGATGAATATTGACGTCAACCCTCACTTACCCAGGGCCGCCGGCTAATGCTACTGTTCCGCCTGTGCAAGGAGTACATGCAATGGATCAGAAAACGAAGCCCTGGGCATTTCCCAAACCCCACCCCGAAAACACGCCTCGCGGCGAACGCAACAAACAAGAGTTCGACACGCCGCCCAAGGAAGAAAAACCCGCGGCCAAACCGCGCGCAAAAAAGCAGACGCCTGCGGCCGGAAGGGCGCGCCCGTGAGGCTGGCGGCAAAGGTCTGTACGGCCGCGTTGGCGGCGCTATCTGCCCTGTCCATGGCCACCGCCGCGGCGCCCGACATCCAGACGGGCGACATGGTGTTCCAGCAGTCCCGGTCAGCGCAAAGCCTGGCCATCCAGCAGGCCACGCATTCGCCCTACAGCCACATGGGCATGATCGTGACGCGCCAAGGCCAGCCTTACGTGCTTGAGGCCGCGGCGCGCGTCAGCTACACCCCCCTCTCCCAATGGGCCGCGCAAGGCGAGCGCGGCCATTACGTCGTCAAGCGGCTGCGTGACGCATCGCTTCTGACGCCGGACGCGCGCGATCAGCTTGCGAAGGCAGGCGCCGCCTACGTCGGCAAACCCTACGATCTGGTGTTCGCCTGGTCGGACGATCAGATCTATTGTTCCGAGCTGGTGTGGAAGATCTATCAGCGCGTGCTGGGCGTGAAGGTCGGCGCGCTGGCGCCGCTGAAAAGCTTCGATCTCGCATCGCCGGCCGTGCAGGCCAAGATGCGGGAACGCTATGGCAAGAACATCCCGTGGGAAGAGCCCATCATCTCCCCGGCGGCCATGTTCGAGTCCGACCAACTGGTCACGGTAGGCACCTACTGATTGCAGCACGCGGCGCGACTGCCGCCCAAGGAGCGCAATGACGGTTTCCATCCTGTTGGGCATCGCCATTGCGCTGGAAACGGGCTGGGGTGCGCTGGCATTGTGGATCCGCGCGCCGCTTTCATCTGTATGGAAATTGGTCGCAGTGCTGGCATGGGTGACATTGGCATTGGCCGCCATCGCCGGGCTGGTCTGGCCGCACTGGTGGCCGGGCCTGGTTTTGCACGGTGCGGCGCTGGCCGTTCTGCTCGTGTGGTGGCTTCGCATCCGCCCGTCCAACAACCGACCGTGGATTGCCGAGGTCGCCCGCCAAACGCATGGCGACGTCGACGGTAGCACTGTCACGCTGCACAACGTGCGCAACTTCGAGTGGCGGTCGCGCACCGACTTCACGCCCCGCTGGGAAACCCGCCGCTATGCACTGGACACGCTGCAATCGGTGGACGTCGCCCTGTCGTATTGGGCCCATCCCGCCATCGCGCACGCGCTGGTGTCGTTCGGGTTTGGCGATGACGATTACGTGGTGTTCTCGGTGGAAATCCGCCGCAAACAGGGCGACCGGTTTTCCGAGATCGGCGGCTTCTTCAAGCAGTACGAACTGAGCGTGATCGCCTCGACCGAAGCGGACAGCTTGCGGGTGCGCACCAACGTGCGCGGCGAAGACAGCTACCTGTATCGCATCCACATGCCCGAGGGCGCGGGGCGCGAACTCTTCCTGGCCTACGTCGACGCCGCCAACCTCCTCCGGACAACACCCCGCTTCTATCACACGCTCACGGCAAACTGCACCACCATCGTCTTCCAGATGGCTCGCCGCATCGTGCCCGGATTGCCGATGGATTACCGCCAGCTCCTGTCGGGCTACCTACCGGAATACCTGTACAAGCTGCATGCCCTGCGCGGGGCCGGCAGCGCCGCAGAGTACCGCCGCCGCGGCCGCTACACGGACCGCGCCC
>DMTA01000295.1 GCA_003454835.1 Achromobacter sp.
CGGCATGCCGTGCGCCTGCGCGAGCGAAATCCGGTCTTCGGTGGCGGGCGGCGCCGTGCAGCCCTGCAGCGCGCGATGCTGCGCGTCGACCAGATGCGCCATCAACTGCAGGTAATCGCCCACCGGGTTGCCGTCGGCAAGCTGACGCAGGCGCGCCGCCCGTGCGGCGAAGACGGATTTCCGTTCCGGCAGGGTGATCCGGGGAATGGCGTTATGGTCTAGCGCTTCGATCTCGCCGCGCGGAAGAATTCGCTGCAATTCTCGTCTCCAGAGAAACAAATACGGCTGCCAGCCTGCGAAGAGGATAGCAGCCGTCGATCAAGACATGCCGGGGATTACTTCTTCACCTGCTCCCGGAACCAGGCGCGATGGTGCTTCCACGCCCAGCCGGCGGTGACATAGCCGCGCAGCATTGCCGTGAGCGACCCCTTCACCCAGATCGCCGCGTAAATATGCACAATGATCGCGCAAATCAGCACCAGCGCACAAACCGCGTGCAGCACCGACGCGGCGCGGATCACTTCGATCGAGAAGTAGAACGCGAAATACTCGCGCCAGATCACGATGCCGCTGGCCATCAAGCCCACCATGCACAGGATCAGCACGTAGAACAGCAGCTTCTGGCCGGCGTTGTACTTGCCGACCTCGGGCAGCTTTTCCTCGCGGTTCTCGACCACGTCGTTGAGCTGTCTGAGCCACTGGCGATCCGCGCGCGTCATGAGGTTGTGACGCCACATGTGCCCGGCAAACACCGCAAAGCAGACAAACATCACCACCCCGATGAACGGATGCAGGATGCGCGTCCAGGGTCCCCCCCCGAACAGGTTGGACAGCCAATACATGGACGGATGAAATAGCGCCAGCCCGGACAGCGCGAGCAGGATGAACGTGAGCGCGATGATCCAGTGATTGGTGCGCTCGCCCGGCGTGTAGCGCTTGATGCGGCGGTAGTGGTGTTCTTCACTCATGGCGCACCTCCTCTTCGGCCCTGCGTTCGTCTTCCTCGGTCACCTCGTTGCGGCCCACACGCGCATAGTGGAAAAAGCCCGCCAGCGCGGTGAACGCCATCGCGGCCAGGCCCAGCGGCTTGGCCAGGCCCTTCCACAGCGACACCATGGGACTGATCTTCGGATCGGCAGGCAGCCCGTGGTACAGCCCCGGCTGGTCGGCGTGATGCAGCACGTACATGACGTGCGTGCCGCCCACGCCGGGCGGGTCATACACGCCGGCCTGCTCGAAGCCGCGCGACTTCAGGTCCTCGACGCGCTCGGCGGCATGCTGGTGCATGTCGTCCTTGGTGCCGAAGACGATGGCGCCGGTGGGACAGGCCTTGACGCACGCGGGCTCCATGCCGACCGCGACGCGGTCGGAACACAGCGTGCACTTGTACGCCTTGTTGTCCTTCTTGGAGATGCGCGGAATGTTGAACGGACAGCCTGTGATGCAGTAGCCGCATCCGATGCAGTTTTCCTCGTGGAAATCCACGATGCCGTTGTTGTACTGGATGATGGCGCCCGGTGAGGGACAGGCCTTCAGGCAGCCCGGGTCCTCGCAGTGCATGCAGCCGTCCTTGCGGATCAGCCACTCCAGGTCGCCGGCGGGGTTCTCGAATTCCGAGAAGCGCATGACGGTCCAGGAGTGCTCGGTGAGGTCGGCCGGGTTGTCGTAGACGCCCACGTTGACGCCGATCTCGTCGCGCAGGTCGTTCCACTCCATGCAGGCGCTCTGACACGCCTTGCAGCCGATGCACTTGGAGACGTCGATCAGCTTGGCCACCGAGCCCGTGACGGGTTCACGGATGCCCGGCGGCGGCGTGGTGGTGGCGGAGCGCCGCTTGATGTCCAGGGATTGCATTGACATGTCGGTTCTCCTATACCTTTTCGACCTTCACCAGGAACGACTTGAATTCCGGTGTCTGGGAATTGCCGTCGCCCACGAATGGCGTCAGGGTGTTGGTGAGGAACCCCGGCCTGGCGATGCCCACGAAGCCCCAGTGGATGGGAATGCCGACCTGGTGCACCGTCTTGCCCTCGATGGTGAGCGGACGGATGCGCTTGGTGACGAGCGCCACGGCCTTGATGTAGCCGCGGTTGGACGACACCTTGACGCGTGAGCCGTTGGGGATGCCCAGCTCCTTGGCCAGCGCCTCGCCGATCTCCACGAACTGCTCGGGCTGGAGAATCGCGTTGATGCGGACGTTCTTGGTCCAGTAGTGGAAGTGCTCCGTCAGGCGATAGGTGGTGGCGACATACGGGAAGTTCTCCACCGTGCCCATCGCCGCGAGGTCATCCTTGAAGATGCGCGCGGCCGGGTTGCTGGTGACGCCCTTGGCCTTGGGATGCAGCGGGTTGTAGCCCAGCGGGTTTTCGAAGGGTTCGTAGTGTTCCGGGAACGGCCCTTCGGCCAGGCCCGCCCGCGCAAAGAAGCGCGCCACGCCTTCCGGGTTCATGATGAACGGCCCCATGCCGCCCGCGGGGTTCTCGTCGCCCTTGAAGTCGGGGATGTCGGCGCCTACCCACGCCCTGCCGTTCCATGACACCACGCTGCGCCGCGGATCGAACGGCTTGCCTTCCAGGTCGCACGACGCGCGGTTGTAGAGAATGCGGCGGTTGGCCGGCCACGCCCACGCCCAGTTCAGCGTCTGCCCGATGCCGGTGGGGTCGCTGTTGTCGCGGCGCGCCATCAGGTTGCCGCCGGGGCCCCACGCGCCCGCAAAGATCCAGCAGCCGCTGGCGGTGGAGCCGTCGTCGCGCAGTTCGGCAAAGCCGGCAAGCTGCTCGCCGGCGCGGCGCATGATCTTCGTCGGATCCTTGGGATCGGCCAGATCCACCACCGCGCGACCCGTGTATTCCTTGGCCAGTTCCTCGGCCGTGGGATTCTGCGGGTTGGAATAGGGCCACGACAGGTTGACGATGGGGTCCGGGTATTTGCCGCCCTCTTGTTCGTACATCTTGCGCAGGCGCGTATAGATGAGCGCCATGATCTCGATGTCGCTCTTGGCTTCGCCCGGAGGTTCGGCGCCCTTCCAGTGCCATTGCAGCCAGCGGCCGGAGTTGACCAGCGCGCCGTCTTCTTCTGCAAAACAGGTGGTGGGCAGGCGGAAGACCTCGGTCTGGATCTTGGACGGATCCACATCGTTGGCTTCGCCGGCATTGCGCCAGAACTCGGACGTTTCCGTGACCAGCGGGTCCATGATGACCAGGAACTTGAGCTTGGCGAAGCCGTCGTTCAGCTTGGCCTTGTTGGGCGCCGCGGCCAGCGGGTTGAAGCCCTGGGCGATGTAGCCGTTCATCTTGCCCTGGACCATCAGCTCATAGACTTGCAGCATGTCGTAGAGCTTGTCCAGCTTGGGCAGGTAGTCGAACGCCCAGTTGTTTTCGGCCGTGGCCGCGCCGCCCCACCATGCCTTCATGAGACTGACGTGGAACTTGTGATAGTTCTGCCAGTAGCTGAGCTGGTTGGGCCGCAGCGGCTTGAGCGTGCGCGTGTCGATGTACTTGGCGTAATCCTGCTCGGGCTCGTTGGGCAACGTCATGTAGCCCGGCAGCAGGTTCGACATCAGGCCCAGATCGGTCAGGCCCTGGATGTTCGAGTGCCCGCGAAGCGCGTTCATGCCGCCGCCGGCAATGCCGATGTTGCCCAGCAGCAGCTGCACCATCGCGCCCGTGCGGATGATCTGCGAACCGATGGAGTGCTGCGTCCAGCCCAGCGCGTACAGAATGGTTGCGGCCCGGTTGGTGGTGGCCGTGGACGCGAGCATGTCGCACACCGTCAGGAACTTGTCCTTGGGCGTGCCGCAGACGCGCTCGACCATTTCCGGCGCATAGCGCGAGTAGTGCTTCTTGAGCAGCTGATACACCGAACGCGGATGCTGCAGCGTGGGATCAGTCTTGACGTAGCCGTCGTCGCCGCGTTCGTAGTCCCAGCTTTGTTTGTCGTAAGTGCGCTTTTCGGCGTTGTAGCCCGAGTACAGGCCCGCGTCGAACGCAAAGTCCTCGCGCACGATGAACGAAAAGTCGGTGTAGTTGCGCACGTACTCGTGCTGGATCTTGTCGTGATCCAACAGGTACTTGATGACGCCACCCAGGAAGATGATGTCGGTGCCGGTGCGTATGGGCGCGTAGAAGTCCGCCACGGACGCCGAACGCGTGAAGCGCGGATCCACGACGATCAACTTGGCCTTGTTGTGGGCCTTGGCTTCAGTGACCCATTTAAACCCGCAAGGGTGGGCCTCGGCGGCATTGCCGCCCATGATCAAAACTATGTCCGCGTTCTTGATGTCGACCCAATGGTTCGTCATCGCTCCACGGCCAAACGTCGGGGCAAGACCTGCCACCGTCGGGCCATGTCAGACACGGGCTTGATTGTCGAACGCCAGCATCCCCATGCTGCGCACAGTCTTGTGCGTGATGTAACCGACCTCGTTGCTGCTTGCCGAGGCGGCCAGCATGCCGGTGGTCAGCCACCGGTTGACCGTCTTGCCGTCCGCGGTCTTCTCGACGAAGTTCGCGTCGCGGTCTTCCTTCATGAGCTTGGTGATGCGCGTCAGGGCTTCGTCCCACGACATCCGCACCCATTTGTCCGACCCGGGCGCCCGGTATTCCGGGTACTTAAGGCGGTTGGGGCTGTGGATGAAGTCGATCAGGGCCGCGCCCTTCGGACAGAGGGTGCCGCGGTTGACGGGGTGGTCGGGGTCGCCTTCGATGTGCATGATGCTGGCGCGGGCGTTCTTCGAGCCATCGCCCAAGCCGTACATCAGCAAACCACAGGCGACCGAACAGTAGGGACAGGTGTTGCGCGTTTCGGTCATGCGCGCAAGCTTGAACTGGCGCACCTCGGCCATGGCCGTGCCGGGGGCAGCCCCCAACAAGGCCAGGCTGGAGCCCGCCAGCGTCGCACCGGTCACCTTGAAGAACTGGCGGCGATTCATGTTGACCATGAAGCACTCCTCTCCTGGTGAATGAAGGAAGCGGATATCACAGGGACAAAAAGCCCTACAACTTCCAAGGATATGCGGGGAAGTATAGGCCTTGGACATGGCGTGCGTCATGCCCGGTGACGCATGAGCCCCCCGCCCTCGTCCGAATTTGACGGCAAAATGCGCTTTCTTCGCAGATTTTGCGGCAGTGCAGCGCTGTTACGATGGCCGGCGGCATCGTGGATCCGGCAGAACGTCCGCGCCGGTCGCGACCCGCCCCTTTTATTTGTGCATGCCCTTGGAGCGCCGATGCGCCGCGTTGCCCCCTTGGCCCGAGTCCTTGCCCTGTCGCTGGCTTTCTCGCCCTTCGTCCTGATGCCCCAGGCGTCCGTCCACGCGACGCCCGCCGCGCTGTCGCCCGCCGCAGCCGCTACCGAGGCGGCCCAGCAGGCGGCCATGGAAGGCTATCTGTATTTCTATCCGCTAGTCGCGATGGACCTGACCCGCCGGCAGTTCACGCATCCGGCGCGGGGCGCCGATGGGGCGCCGGCCAACACGTTCCAACACGCGCGCACCCTGCCCCGCGCGGGCAACGCCA
>DMTA01000244.1 GCA_003454835.1 Achromobacter sp.
GGCGACAGCACCAGCGACACGGCGAACGACAGTCCGATCGATGCGCCCACCATCGCCATGGCGCGCGTGCGCACCTCGTCGCGGGTGGCGTCGGCCAGCCAGGCGGTGACGGCGGCGGAAATGGCGCCGGCGCCCTGGATGGCGCGGCCTATGGTGATCCAGAAGACATCTGTCGCCTGCGCGCAGACGACGCTGCCGGCGACAAAAAGAAGCAACCCGAACAGCACCACCGGACGGCGCCCCCAGCGGTCGGACGCCAGACCGAAGGGAATCTGCATGAACGCCTGGGTCAGGCCGTACATGCCCAGCGCAAGCCCCACGCGGACGGGATCATCACCGCCCGGCATGCCGCTTGCGGCGACGGCAAATACCGGCAGCAACAGGAACAGGCCCAGCATCCGCGCGGCGAACAGGCCGGCCAGAGCCACGCTGGCGCGGCGCTCGGAAGGGGTCAATTTCAGTTTTTTATCTGCCGGCATGCGGAAATTTCAACGATGACTAGGGCGGCGCGCATGCTTGTCATGTCATACGCTCACGGTCTGATGCTTGCGGTGCGACGCCGGCCTCGGGCCAGTCCAACCTGATGAACGGCCTTGAACGCGAGAGGATTCGGCGCGCTATAGTACCAAGTTGGCCTTTGAAATCGCTTAAATGCGCCCAAAGGGTGCGCGGGATCAAAGGCGTCATCGACGACGCAACTGGACGTTACCCATACCGACGTGACCATACGCATCCGGGGTGCCCGCACCCACAATCTCAAGAACGTCTCGCTGGACCTGCCGCGCCACAAGCTGGTGGTCGTCACTGGCCTGTCCGGGTCCGGCAAATCCTCGCTGGCATTCGACACGCTTTACGCGGAAGGCCAGCGGCGCTACGTGGAAAGCCTTTCCGCCTACGCCCGCCAGTTCCTGCAACTGATGGACAAGCCGGATGTGGATCTCATCGAAGGCCTGTCTCCGGCCATCTCGATCGAGCAGAAGGCCGCGGGACACAATCCCCGCTCCACGGTCGGCACCATCACCGAAATCCACGACTACCTGCGCCTGCTCTACGCGCGGGTCGGCACGCCCTACTGCCCGGACCACGGCCTGCCGCTGCAGGCCCAGAGCGTCAGCCAGATGGTGGACGCGGTGCTGGGCTGGACGCCCGAGACGCGGCTGGCGGTGCTGGCGCCCATTGCGCGCGGCAAGAAAGGCAGCTTCGAGGACGAATGCGCCAGCCTGCAGGCGCAGGGCTACGTGCGTCTGCGCGTCGACGGCCAGTTGGTGGAAATCGACGGCATGGCGCCGCTGAAAAAGACCGAGAAGCACGATATCGACGTCGTCATCGACCGCCTGCGCATCAAGCCCGAGAGCAAGCAGCGCCTGGCCGAAAGCTTCGAGACCGCGCTGCAGCTTGCCGAAGGCCGCGCCCTGGCGCTGGACATGGACAGCGAGCGCGAACAGGTCTTCTCCAGCCGCTACGCCTGCCCGGTGTGCAGCCACAGCCTGCCCGAACTGGAACCGCGCCTGTTCAGCTTCAACAACCCGATGGGCGCCTGCCCCAGTTGCGACGGCATCGGACAGGTCGGCTTCTTTGATCCCAAGCGGGTCGTCGCCTTCCCGGAACTCAGCTTGGCCGCAGGCGCGATCCGCGGCTGGGACCGCCGCAATGCCTTCACGCACTCGCTGCTGACCAGCCTGGCCGCGCACTACGAATTCGACATCGAGGCGCCCTTCGAGGACCTGCCCGAAGCGTTGCGCGACAAGGTCCTGTACGGGTCCGGCGAAGAAGAGATCTCGTTCCTGTACCTGAACGAAAAAGGCCGCAGCACCGTCAAGCGCCACACCTTCGAAGGCGTCATCCCGAACCTGGAGCGCCGCTGGCGCGAAACGGACTCGGCGACCGTGCGCGAAGAACTCGGCAAATACCGCAACATCAAGACCTGCCCCGACTGCGCCGGCTCTCGCCTGCGCCCCGAAGCGCGCAACGTGCTGATCGGCCATGAACCGCGCGGCGGCGAACGCCACGGCCAGGCCATCTACGAAGTCGAGGCCATGCCGCTGTCCAGCTGCCTGGACTGGTTCCGCAACCTGAACCTGACGGGCGCCAAGCAGGAGATCGCGCAGCGCATCGTGCGCGAGATCGAGGCGCGGTTGAGCTTCCTGAACAACGTCGGCCTGAACTACCTGTCGCTGGACCGCAGCGCGGACACAATTTCCGGCGGCGAGGCGCAGCGCATCCGGCTGGCCAGCCAGATCGGATCGGGCCTGACGGGCGTGATGTACGTGCTGGACGAGCCCTCCATCGGCCTGCACCAGCGCGACAACGACCGCCTGATCGGCACGCTGCAGCACCTGCGCGATCTCGGCAACAGCGTCATCGTCGTCGAGCACGACGAAGACATGATCCGCATGGCCGATTGGGTCGTGGACATGGGACCCGGCGCCGGCGAGCACGGTGGCGAAGTCGTCGCCCAGGGCGACCCCGAAACCGTGCAGCGCGATCCTAATTCGCTGACCGGCCAGTACCTGAGCGGCGCGCGCGCCATCGCCATCCCGAAGCGCCGCCCCGTCGACGACGAGCTGCCGTGGCTGACGCTCACCGGCGCCACCGGCAACAACCTCAAGAACGTCGACCTGCACGTACCGGCCGGCCGACTCGTCTGCGTGACCGGCGTGTCCGGTTCGGGCAAGTCCACGCTCATCAACGACACGCTGGCGGTGGCCGTATCGCGCCAGCTGCATCACGCGCAGAGCGAGCCCGCCCCCTACGTGTCGATGCAGGGGCTGGAGAACTTCGACAAGATCATCAGCGTGGACCAGAGCCCCATCGGGCGCACGCCGCGCAGCAATCCCGCCACGTACACGGGACTGTTCACGCCCATCCGCGAACTTTTCGCCGGCGTGCCGGAAGCGCGCACGCGCGGCTACGATCCGGGCCGGTTCAGCTTCAACGTGAAGGGTGGGCGCTGCGAAGCCTGCCAGGGCGACGGCGTGGTCAAAGTCGAGATGCACTTCCTGCCGGATATGTACGTGCCTTGCGACGTCTGTCACGGCAAACGCTACAACCGGGAAACCCTCGAAATCCGCTATCGCGGCCGCAACATCAGCGAGGTGCTGGACCTGACCGTCGAGCAGGCGCTCGAGTACTTCGAATCGGTGCCTGCCATTTCGCGCAAGCTGCATACGCTGATCGACGTGGGTCTGTCTTACATCCGCCTGGGGCAAAGCGCGACCACGCTGTCCGGCGGCGAGGCGCAGCGCGTGAAGCTCTCGCAGGAGCTCTCGCGCCGCAGCACCGGCCGCACGCTGTACATCCTGGACGAACCGACAACGGGCCTGCATTTCCGCGACATCGAACTGCTGCTTCAGGTGCTCAATCAGTTGGTGGACGCCGGCAACACGGTGCTCATCATCGAGCACAACCTGGACGTCATCAAGACGGCCGATTGGCTGGTCGACATGGGTCCAGAAGGCGGCGACGGCGGCGGCAGGGTCGTGGCGCAAGGCACGCCGGAAGTCGTGGCGGCAACAGAGGCCAGCCACACCGGCCAGTATCTGGGCAAGCTTTTGCGCCGCAAGCCGGGCGACTGATCACCCCCCCTCCAACTACCGGAAAGCCAGCATGTACACCCTGATCATCGGCAACAAGAACTACTCGTCATGGTCCATGCGTCCGTGGATTGCGCTGCGCGCCGCGGGCGTCGCGTTCACGGAGCAGAAGGTCGGCCTGTTCACCGAGGCGTTTTCAACGCGCCTGGCCGCCGTATCGCCCGCGGGCCTGGTGCCTGTGCTGCTGGACGGCGATTTTGCCGTGTGGGATTCGCTGGCCATCTGCGAGTACGCCGCTGAGCATCACCCGCAGGCCGCGTTGTGGCCGAAAGACGCGAAGGCCCGCGCGCGGGCGCGCTCGCTGGCCGCGCAGATGCACAGCGGTTTCGGCGCACTGCGCCAAGCCATGCCGATGAATGTCGAAGCCGATTTGCCGGGCATCGACTTCCCCGAAGCCGCGCTCGCGGACGTGGCCCGCGTGCAGGCCATCTGGCGGGAAACGCGTGCGCAGTTCGGCCAGGGCGGCCCGTTCCTGTTTGGCGGCTTCTCGATTGCGGACGCGTTCTTTGCGCCGGTGGTCTCGCGTTTCAAGACCTACAACATCGCCGCGGAAGGCCCGGTGCGCGACTACATGGACGCCGTGCTGGCGCTGCCGGCCATGCAGGAATGGACGCAAGACGCGCTGGCCGAAGCGACCTTCGTCGAGGCCGACGAGCCCTATCGCAAGCAGCGCTGACGGCTACCCGTCCGAGGACACGGGCGGCTGCTACGCCATGTCGAACAACCGCTTGTGTTCACGAATGGCGTAGCGATCGGTCATGCCGGCGATGTAATCGGAAATGGCGCGCGCCTGTTCGTTGAACTGCGCGCGGCGGTAATCCGGCGGCAGCAGACGCGGATCATCCAGGAATGCCGCAAACAGCTCGCGCACGATGCGCCGCGCCTTGCGCGTCATGCGCAGCACGCGATAGTGACGGTACAGGTTGTCGAACAGAAACTTCTTCAGCGTGTCGGCTTCGCGACGGATCTCATCGGAAAACCCCGCCAGCGGCGGCGAGCGGCGCACATCGTCCGCGCTGGCCGGCGCCGCGTCACGGATGCGCGCAAGCGACGTGTGGGTCAGGTCGACGATCAGCGTATTGATCATGCGGCGTATCGTTTCAGCGACCGCGCGCCGCGGCGCCAGACCGGGATAGCGGTCCACCACGTACGCATGGTGGCGCTCGAAGATGGAGACTTCCTGCAGCTGATCCAGCGTGATCAACCCGGAACGCAGGCCGTCGTCGACGTCGTGGTTGTTGTAGGCGATCTCGTCAGCCAAGTTGGCAAGCTGCGCCTCCAGCGACGGCTGTGTGCGGTTCAGGAACCGTTCGCCGACGTCCCCCAGCATCCGTGCATGGGCCACCGAGCAATGCTTGAGAATGCCCTCGCGCGTCTCGAAACACAGATTCAGGCCGTTGAAGTCGGCATAGCGCTCTTCAAGCTCATCCACCACGCGCAGGCTTTGCAGATTGTGCTCAAAGCCGCCCGCCTCCGGCGCCAGCTCGCGCATGCAGGCGTTCAGCTCATCCTGGCCGGCATGGCCGAACGGCGTATGCCCCAGGTCGTGCGCCAGCGAAATGGCTTCGGTCAGGTCTTCGGACAATCCCATGCTGCGCGCCAGCGTGCGCGCGATCTGGGCCACTTCCAGGCTGTGCGTGAGGCGTGTGCGGAACAGGTCGCCCTCATGGTTGACGAAGACCTGCGTCTTGTACTCCAGCCGCCGGAACGCGCTGGAATGAACGATGCGATCGCGATCCCGCTGGAATTCCGTGCGGTTCTCCGGCGGCGGCTCGTCATGCGTCCGGCCGCGCGATCGGGACGGGTGAGAAGCATAGGAAGCCAGTTCATTCATCTGCAACACCGTCCTTGACTGCGTTTACTGGGTGGTTCGGGCCAGCACGGCGCGCACCGCGTCGTCAGGGGCCGGCCGCATCACGGCTTCACCGATGCGTGGCATGAGCACGTAGCGGATCGAGCCGCCTTCGGTCTTCTTGTCCACCTGCATCAGGTCCAGCCAGCGGTCGGCGCCCAGATCGGGCGCCACGACCGGGCAACCGATGGCTTGCACCAGCGCGCGCACGCGTTCGACGTCGCCGCGATCAAAGCCCGCCACGTCGGCCGAGAGCTCGGCCGCCTGCACCATGCCGCAGCCGACGGCCTCGCCGTGCAGCCAGGCGCCGTAACCCAGGCCAGATTCGATGGCGTGGCCAAACGTGTGGCCCAGGTTCAGGATGGCGCGCAGCCCGGATTCCCGCTCGTCCTTGCCCACCACCTGCGCCTTCAGCTCGCACGAGCGGCGGATGGCATACGTGACGGCGTCGGCGTCCAGGGCGCGCAGTTTTTGCGCGTTGTCCTCGCACCAGCGCCAGAATTCCGGATCCAGGATGAGGCCGTACTTGATGACCTCGGCCAGGCCCGCCGAGACCTCGCGCGCCGGCAGGGTGCCCAGCACGTCGGTGTCGATCTCGACCGCGATCGGCTGGTAGAAGGCGCCGATCATGTTCTTGCCCAGCGGGTGATTCACAGCCGTCTTGCCGCCCACGGAGGAGTCGACCTGCGCCAGCAGCGTCGTGGGCACCTGCAGGAAACGTACGCCGCGCATGTAGACCGCCGCGGCAAAGCCCGTCATGTCGCCGATGACGCCGCCGCCCAACGCCACCAGGACACAGCGCCGGTCCAGGCGGTTGCCCAGCAGCGCGTCGAAGATCAGATTGAGCGACTGCCAGTCCTTGTAGGCCTCGCCGTCGGGCAGCTCGATGCGCAGCACCCGCTTGCCCGTGCGCGCCAGCGCGGCTTCGGCCCGCTCGGCATACAGGGCCGCCACGGTCGGATTGGTGACCACGGCAATCGCCGTGGCATCCGCGGGGATGCACTGATCCAGGGAATCCAGGCGGCCGGGTCCGATGTGGATCGGATAGCTTCCGCCCGGGGTTTCGACATCAACAACGTTCATATGCGCTTCTCGAAAGCTTGCAGTTGCGGCAGCAGCGCCTTGACCAGGGTGTGGATGGGCATGGACCCCGTTTCCACCACCAGGTCGGCGACTTCCTTGTAGAGGGGCTCGCGCCGGGTCATGAGGTCGCGGAGCGTGCCGCGCGGGTCGGCGGTGGCCAGGAGAGGCCGGTTGCGGTCGCGGCAGGTCCGGCGGAACAATTCGTCCACGCTGGCGCGCAGATAGACGACAATGCCGCGCTCGTGCAACAGTTGCCGGTTTTCGGCGGCCAGGATGGCGCCGCCGCCCGTGGCAAGAATTATGTTGCGCCGTTGGGTACACTCTTCCAGTGCGGCGGACTCTCGGCGACGAAAACCGGCTTCGCCCTCGATTTCGAAGATTACCGGCACCCGCACGCCGCAACGCGCCTCGAGCTCATGATCCAGATCCATAAAGTCGCGCCCCAGCGCACGCGCCAGGCTACGGCCTATGGTTGTCTTGCCCGCGCCCATCATTCCGACCAAGAATACCGGCAGGTCGTGCGGCAAAGACGCAGTCTTGCCCGTGCACTCAACGGCGCAGGGCTGGCTTTCAGGCGCTGCGTCGGAGCGCGCCGGGTCCGGGGCTGCCTCCGGACATGAGTTAGCGGCAAAGTTCATGGCGGCATTATCACATTTGCAGCCAGTTGCCCGCGCACCACACTGAACTATTTTGTTACAGAAACCGATCCCCCGCCATAAGGCGGGTCCGGAGATACCCGTAAAATCGCCGCGATGAGCAAGCCCCAGAATTCCTCCAAGAAAGACAAGCCCGCCAGCAGCGGCTCCCCGATACTGCGGTTCTTCGTTAAAACCGGCATCCTTTTCGCCGGCCTGTTCCTGTGCGGCGTCCTGCTCGCGGGCATGGCGCTGGCGCTCGCGTGGCCCAACCTGCCCGACCTGAACGCCATGACGGACTACCGCCCGCGGGTTCCGCTGCGCGTGTACACCGCAGACCGCGTCCTGATCGGCGAGTTCGGCGAAGAACGCCGCAACGTGCTGCGCTTCAACGAAATTCCGGACGTCATGAAGTCCGCGGTCCTGGCGGCCGAGGACGACCGCTTCTACCAGCACGGCGGCATCGACTGGATGGGCGTGGTGCGGGCCGGCCTGACCAACCTGATCAACATGTCCAAGACGCAGGGCGCCAGCACGATCACGATGCAGGTTGCGCGCAACTTCTACCTGTCGTCCGAAAAGACCTATTCGCGCAAGTTCTACGAACTGCTGCTGACCTTCAAGATTGAATCCGAGCTCACCAAGGACCAGATCCTCGAGCTCTACATGAACCAGATCTACCTGGGCCATCGCGCCTACGGATTTGCGGCCGCGTCGCGTACGTATTTCGGCAAGCCGCTGTCCGAAATCACGCCCGCCGAAGCCGCCATGCTGGCCGGCATCCCCAAGGCCCCCTCGCGCTTCAACCCCATCGCCAACCGCCCCCGCGCCGAATTGCGCCAGCGCTACGTGCTGGGCCGCATGCACTCGCTGGGCTACCTGACCGAACCGGAATATAAGCAGGCGATGGCGCAGCCCATCGTCATGAAGTCCGCCGAAGGCACACCCGCCGGCGGCTATTCCATCCATGGCGAATACGTGGCCGAGCTGGCGCGCCAACTGCTCTACAACGTGTACCAGGACAACGTGTATTCGCGCGGCATCAACATCTACACGACCGTGCAGTCCAAGGACCAGGAAGCCGCGTACCGCGCCGTGCGCGAAGGCGTGCTGGAATACACGCGCCGCGCGCCCTACCCCGGCCCGGAAGAACAGCTCGACCTGCCCGCCGGCACCGAGAACAATCCCGCCGCGCTGGATGAATTCCTGGATGGCGTCTTCGACAAGTTTCCGGACAGCGGCGACCTGCTGACCGCAGTCGTGCTGTCGGCCAGCCCCACCGAAGTGAAGCTGGCGCGCAGCTCGCGCGAAGTCATCACCGTCACGGACAAGAAAGTGCTGGGCGTGGTGGCCCGCGCACTGAACGACAAGGCCAAGCCCGAGCAGCGCATCAAGCGCGGCTCCGTGGTCTACATCCGCAAGTTCGGCGACAACTGGGAAATCATCAACTTGCCGTCGGTGCAGGCAGCCTTCGTGGCGCTGTCGCCGCAAGACGGCGCCATCCGCGCCATGATCGGCGGCTTCGATTTCTACCGCGGCAACTTCAACCGCGTGACGCAGGCATGGCGCCAGCCGGGTTCGAACATCAAGCCCTTCATCTATGCCGCCTCGCTGGAACGCGGTCTGACGCCGGGCACGCAGATTTCGGACCAGCCGTTCGAACTGACCGCCGCGCAAACCGGCTCCAAGGCCTGGAATCCCAAGAACTACGGCAACCAGTACGAGCCCATGCTGACGCTGCGCCAGGGCCTGTACAAGTCCAAGAACATGGTGTCGATCCGCATCCTGCAGGCCATCGGCCCGCAGTACGCGCAGGACTACCTGACCCGCTTCGGCTTCGACAAGGCGCGCCAGCCTGCCGTGCTGCCGCTGGCGCTGGGCGCCGGTTCGGTCACGCCGCTGCAACTGGCCGGCGCTTTCTCGGTGTTCGCCAACGGCGGCTACCGCGTCACGCCCTACCTGATCGACCGCGTCACCGACAGCAACGGCAAGGTCATCATGCAGTCCAAGCCGGTGGTCGCCGGCGACGCGGCAGCTCGCGCCATCGACCCGCGCACCGCCTGGGTCATGGACGACATCCTGCGCGGCGTCACCACCTACGGCACGGCGGCCCGTGCCCGCGCGCTGCTAAAGCGCGGCGACATCGCCGGCAAGACGGGCACGACCAACGAATCCGTGGACGCCTGGTTCTCGGGCTATACGCCGACGCTGGCGGCGACCGCCTGGCTGGGCTTTGACCAGCCCAAGTCGCTGGGCTCGCGCGAAACCGGCGGCGGCGTCGCCATGCCGATCTGGGTGGACTACATGCAAAGCGTGTTGAAGGGCGTGCCGGAAGAAAAGCAGCGTCCGCGTCCGGACGGCCTGCTCGTCGAAAATGGCGAGTTCTATTTCTCGGAGTTTCCGCCGGGACAGGCCGTGGCCCGTCTCGGACTGCCCGAGGCCGACACGTTGGGTGAATTCCTGAACGGCCTGAGCAGCGGTTCCAGCGAAGAAACCCGGATCAAGGTCGCGCCCGGCGTGGGGACACAAACCACCACGCCCTGGTCGCAGAAGATTCCCTTCTGATGCAAAAAGGCCGGCCCAATGGGCCGGCCTTTTTTTACAACCGGATCGTCACGGGGACGCCGGCGGCAGCGGAGCAGATCTGGGACAAAGCGTCCGGCAGCTGCGGCCCGCCTCGGGTATCGTTCCAGTGCTGGCCATCAAAGCGGTAGTGGAAGCCGCCGCTGCGCGCGGCGACCCACAGCTCCTGCATGGCGGCCTGGCTGTTCACCACGACGTGGGTGTTGTCCTCGAAAACCATGGTCAGCACATTGCCGCTGCGGCTGGTTTCGACGTCGACATCTAGCGAAGCCGCCCAGTCATCGGCCTGGCTTTCGATGCTGTCCAGCACCTGGTCGATCAACGCAAGAAATTCGGTTTCGGTCATAATCGAGCCTGCAAGAATTACGGAGTTCCCAGTGTTCCAATTGGCATTTAGCCGCATGGCTCTTCGCATTGTAGCCACGCTCATGGCGACCGGCATCGTGGCAGCCTGCGGGTACAAGGGGCCGCTCTACATGCCGCCGCCCCCAGAAGGCACGGCGCCGGCCAGCACGCAGCAGACCGCGCCGCCGCCGCAGATTCCTCCTGCCCCGGTCCTCCCATGACGCCTCCGTTCCCAACCCCGCCAGAATTGGCCGGCCATCCCTACTTCCAGTACCGCAATAATGTGTTGTACGCCGAAGATGTGCCGCTTGACCATCTGGCCGAACGGTTGGGAACGCCCCTTTACGTGTACTCCCGCGCGGCGCTGAAAGCCGCGTGGCAATCCTATTGCAGCGCCATCGGGCCGCGTCCGGTGCTCGTCTGCTATGGCATGAAGGCCAACTCCAACCTGGCCGTGCTCGGCGAGTTCGCACGGTTGGGCGCCGGCTTTGACATCGTGTCGGGCGGCGAACTGCATCGCGCGCTTGCGGCAGGCGCCGATGCCTCCCGCATCGTGTTTTCGGGCGTAGGCAAGCAAGCCTGGGAAATGCGCGATGCCCTGCACGCCGGCGTGAAGTGCTTCAACGTCGAATCGGTTGACGAACTGCACCGCCTGTCCGACGTCGCGGCGCACCTGGGCCTGCGCGCCCCCGTGTCGCTGCGCGTGAACCCGGACGTCGACGCCCGCACGCACCCGTACATCTCGACCGGCCTGAAGGAAAACAAGTTCGGCATCGCCATCGGCGACGCGCTCGAGGCCTACCGCACCGCGCAGTCGCTGCCCGGCCTCAAGATCGTCGGCGTGGACTGCCACATCGGCTCGCAGCTCACCGACATCACTCCCTATTTCGATGCACTCGAAAAACTGCTGGACCTGATCGAAGGCCTGGAACAGACGGGCATCCACATCGAACACCTGGACCTGGGCGGCGGGCTGGGCATCCGCTACCTGGACGAGACGCCGCCTTCTCCTCGCGCCCTGCTGGACCGGGTGTTCGAACGGTTGAACGCGCGCGGACAGGGCCATCTGCAACTGGTGCTGGAACCGGGGCGCTCGCTCGTCGGCAATGCCGGAGTGCTGCTCACCACCGTCCAATACATCAAGCACGCCGAAGCCCGCAATTTCGCCATCGTCGACGCAGCCATGAACGACCTGCTGCGCCCGGCGCTCTATGACGCGTTCCATGGCGTGCAGCCGCTGCACCCGCGCGCCGGCGACCCCGCCGAATACGACATCGTCGGCCCCGTGTGCGAAAGCGCCGACTGGCTCGCCAAGCAGCGCCTGCTCACGATTCGCCAGGGCGACGTGCTGGCGGTGGAATCGGCCGGCGCCTACGGCATGACCATGGCCAGCAACTACAACTCGCGCGGCCGCCCGGCCGAGGTCATGGTCGACGGCGACAAATACTATGTCGTGCGCCAGCGCGAAACCCTGGCGGACCAGCTGCGCGGCGAATCGCTGCTACCCTGAATCCGCGCATCGCAAAAGACAAAGGCCCCTGCATGCAGGGGCCTTCGTTCATTTGCCGGGATGCGCTCAGGCTTAAAGCTGTCCGTACGAGTGCAGACCCGACAGGAACATGTTCACGCCCAGAAACGCAAATCCCGTGATCAACAGGCCTATCAGCGCCCAATACGCGGCCATCGCGCCACGCAGGCCCTTGATAAGCCGCATGTGCAGCCAGGCCGCGTAATTCAGCCAGACGATCAGCGCCCAGGTTTCCTTGGGATCCCACTGCCAGTACGCGCCCCACGCGTCGGCCGCCCACAGCGCTCCCAAAATCGTGGCCACTGTGAAGAAGGCGAACCCGATCGCGATGGCGCGATACATGATGTCGTCCAGCACTTCCAGCGAGGGAAGCGCTTCCGCGATGCGGCGGCGGCCCAGGAGAATGGCGCCCACGATCACCGCGCCCACACCGAAGTACAGCATCCAGGTGGCCGACAGGCCATCGGTGCGGAACACCATCGGCTCGGCGCACAACAGCACGCCCAGGATGAAAAGCGGCGCAAGCTTGGCCCACGACGTGGTCTGGCCGTGCTGCTTGACCAGATACGCAAAGCCCACCATCGCCGCCAGCGAGAACGTGCCGTAGCCGATGAAATTGGCGGGCACGTGCAGTTTCATCCACCAGCTCTTGAGCGCGGGCACCAGCGGCTGGATCTGTCCCGCGTCGCGCGTGAACGAATACCAGAGCAGGAACACGACGGCCGAGGTCACCACCAGCATCACGAAGCCGCCCAGCGCGCGCGTGGCGTACTTGCGTTCGTAGTAAAGATAGAACAGCGCCGTGATGAGGCAAAACAGCACGAAGACTTCGTACAGGTTGCTGACCGGAATATGGCCCAGGTCCGGGCCCATCAGATGGCCCTCGCGCCAGCGCACGAGCAGACCCGTGACGCCGGCAAACACCGCGCCCCAGTTCAGCGCCGTACCCAGCCACGCGGCCGTCGGGCTGAAAAGGCCGATCCAGTAGCACACCATCGACAGCGCAAACAGCGCGCTCATCCAAAGAATGGCGGACTGCGAGGAAAACAGATACTTCAGGAAGAACACCTGCTCGGCGCGGGCGAGGTCGGTGCCATAGAGCATCAGCGCCAGGCCCGCCGAGATCGCACAGGCGATCATCAACCGGCGCAGCGGCCGCCACAGCCAGCCCAGCCACGCCACGGCCGGCACCGTGCCGCACAGGATGATCTTCTCGTAATAGTCCATCGCGTGCCCATAGCGGGTCAGCGCGAATGCTGCGCCCACCGCGAGCAGCAGGAAGAAGACGACGTCGGTCCAGTCAGGTTTGCCGCGTTGCGCGCGGCTGTCGCCGGTTTCGGATAAGGCGTCCTGCCAGAGCGATTCCGGCGACGGGGGTGGCGTGGTGGTCGTCGTGGACATAAATAACCTTAGGACCCTTTTTTCTGGCGCAGCAGCGCCTGCTTGAAGCGTTCAAACTCTTGATTGAAGTCAAGTGTACGCTTCTGTGACGTCATGGCCGCCAGGACGCTGCTGCCGCCGCCTTGCGGCTTGACCCAGATCCAGATGCGACGATCGCGGATGTAGAACATGGAGAACACGCCCAGCACCAGCAGCAGGCTGCCCAGGTAGACGGTGTTCTTGCCCGGCGTGCGGCTGACCTGGAACACGCTGGCCTGCACGTGATTGAAGTCGGCCAGCGATAGAAATACTGGCGCGGGATAGACAGTCAGATCGGACAGCGCCGCCACGGCGAGGCGCGACCACACTGCCGCGCGTTCGCCCTCCTGGCCTTCGACGGGCACGGGCGGTTGACCGGCGCGTTCCCGCGCGATGGCGCGCAATTCATTCATGCTGGCGCCGATCAGGCGGATCACGACATCTGCCGCGCGCTCGAGATCCGGGGCGGGCGTGTTGGCTTGCAGGAAAGCCGCAACGGCCTGCAGGCCACCGGAGGCAAACGTATCCAGCGCGCGCTCAGCCGCGGTCTCCAGCGGTTGGCGGTCCGCGCCCGACGGGCTGTTGCGCTCGGCAAAGCGGCGGGCGGCTTCCTTGCGCGCGGCCGGGTCTGCCAGCGTGGCGCGCAGGCGCATGAATTCGGCGATGGTGCTGTCGTCGTCGGCCGGAATGCGCAGATAGCGGAACGGCTCGGCTGCGTTGTTGCGCACGCCGGCCAGGAACACGGCTGCACCGTCCAGCTCGACGGGCAGCATGTAGTTCTGAAATTCGTGCGCCTGGCCCGCATCGTCGATCAGCTTGTACTCGACGCTGGGCCCGACGTTGCGCAGATTCTCGTTCTTTTTGCCGGCCGCGCTGCCGGCAACCGATGCCACGTGTTCCGCAAAGCTCTGGTTGGCGCCCTTGGGGTCGCCGCGGGTCAGATCCTCGACGTTGATCGGACGCATGGCCGTGATCTCGATGCCCATGCTGCGCGGGCCCTTGGCCGTCTGGGCGGTGAGCTCGCTGGTCTTGCCGACCGTGCCATCGACCGAGAAGGTGGCGTCGTTGGCGCCCACCAGCGGATAGCCCTTGAGCGCGACCGTGCTGCCGCCATCGTCAAAGCTGGACTGATAAACCGTCATGCCCTTGAAGCGCAGCGGCTCGTTCACCTCGATGGTCGAATCGAAGGTCTTGCCGGTGTCCGGGTCCGTGACCTCGACTTCGCTGGCGAAGCGGCTGGGCATGCCGGTGGAGTAATAGTCGACGACGAATTTCTTGAGCTTGAGCGTGAAGGGCATCGGCTGCACCAGGGCGCCGTCGCCCACCATCACGACAGCCGTGCTGGCCTGGCCGCCTTCCGGCACGAGGACGCTGGCGCGAAAGCTCGGATTGTTGACCGACAGGCGTCCGCTTTCCGGGACCTCGGAAATCAGCATGTTGTCGACGATGGGCTGCTTGCCGCCGAACATGACCTGCAGGCGCACCGGCAGCTCGCTGTCGAGCAGGCCGCCGATACAGATAATGACCATGGCCGCGTGGGCGAACACATAACCCAGGCGGTTTGCGCTGCCCTTCTTGGCCGCCAGCAGGACGCCGTCCTGGTCTTCGCGCACACGCACCGCATACCCCATGCGGCCCAGCAGCGCCTTCAGGCCGGTCACGGTCTGCGGCACACCGGTGGGCTCGTTGGTTTCCACGCGATGCGGGAATGCGCGCAGGCTGCCTTCGCGCACGTGCTCGCGGAATGACCTGGCGTCGCGCAGCATCTTGGGCGCATTGCGGATCAGGCACACCGAGGTCGACACGACCAGAAAGCCCATGATCAGCAGGAACCACCAGCTGTTGTAGACGTGCCAGATGGAGAACTTGTCGAACACTTCGAACCAGAACGGGCCGAACTGGTCGATGTAGTTGTTGGACGAGCGGTTCTGCTGCAGCACCGTCCCCACCAGGCTGGCCACGCAGATGAACATCAGCAGGCTGACGGCAAAACGCATCGAACCCAGAAGTTCAAAGAGATCGCCTGGCAGGCTGCGCAGAGAGGGGCGGGAGTGGGTTCGAGTCGAATTCATGAAAAAAGGGGGGCCGCGCTATCGGCTACCCCCCTCATAGACAGTGCGTGACGGAACGAGGTTCCGGCACGCTCAAGTTGTATCAACGCGGACCGGCCGCGCACGTTGCGGCCGATCGTTTAACGAAGGCCGGCCGCGTAATCCGACACCGCCTTGATGTCGGCATCCGACATGCGGTCCGCGATGGCATGCATGACGTCGTTCTTGCGGTCGCCGCTACGGAAAAGCTTCAGTTGCTCTTCGATGTACACGGGGAACTGGCCCGACAGACGGGGGTACTGACCGGGAATCCCGGCGCCATTGGCAGAATGGCATGCCGCACAAGCCGGGACGTTGCGGTCAGGCAAACCGCCACGCCAGATCTTTTGACCTAGCTCAACCAAGTTCTCATGGCCAGCCGTGGCGGGCTCTTTGAGCGGCTGCGTTGCCAGGTACAGCGCAATGTTCTGCATGTCGGCCGGCGTCAGGTTCTGCACCATGACGGTCATGGGGCTGGGATTGCCGCCCGGGCCATTGCGAAGCGGAGCTTTGGCGCCTTCCTTCACCTTGAAGTCGGCAAGCTGCTTGGCCAGGTATTCGTGCGGCTGCGCGGCCAGGTTCGGGTTCACCGGAATGGTGCTGTTACCCGCCGCGCCGTGACAGGAGGCACAGGCAATGATGCCGCGGGCCGCGTCGCCCTGGTCAAACAGCTGGCCGCCCTTGGCGGCATCTGGTTTGGCCGGGCCCGCAGCGCCATTGGCGGCGAAACTCGTAGCAGAGAGGGCGGAGGCGCCGAGCAACAGCCCGCTCGCAACCAACATCCGGGACAGCACACGCTTCATGAAGACCTCGACGATCACATCGATCAAGGCGCAAAAAGGCGCCCACGCCTGCCCGCACTCGCAGTAAAACCGTAACGAACCTGTTTTGCTTGTCCTGCTTGCGATCTTGCTGCGATGCTGCGTCAGCGCTGCCCAAAAGGGGCTTTTATTGGCTGGATGGCAGCTAAACAGTAAGCAAAAAAGACGGCTCCGCGCACGGGGACCACTGTAGCAAACGCCGGATTATACAATAGGGCTCGAAACCAACCGTATCGAAAGCCATCCGTGTCCCTCCTACATCGCGCCTCCTTCCTCACTTCCGCGGCTCGCCTCGACCAGTTGCCGCCCGCCGGCGCTCCCGAGGTCTGCTTTGTCGGCCGCTCCAACGCCGGCAAGTCCACCTCCATCAACGTGCTGTGCAACCAGCGCCGTCTTGCGTTCTCCAGCAAGACGCCGGGCCGCACGCGCCTGATCAACATGTTCGGCCTGCCCGACCCGCTGGACCCGGAAGCCCACATCGGCTATCTGGTCGACCTGCCCGGCTACGGCTACGCATCCGTGGCTCGCAACGAGAAGGAAAAGTGGGCGGACATCCTGGGCGGCTACCTGCGCGACCGTGAATCGCTCGTCGGCATCGTGCTGCTCATCGATATCCGCCGCGGCGTGACCGAACTGGACCGGCGACTGGCGAACTTCATCGCCCCCACCGGCCGCCCGGTGCTGGCGCTGCTGACCAAGGCCGACAAGCTGCCCTACGGACAGCGCATGCGCACCGTGTTCTCGGTCCGCAAGGACCTGGCCGACATCGGCGCGCTGCACACGATTCCCTTCTCGGCGCCCGAGCGCATCGGCCTGGAAGAAGCCGGCGCCCACATCGAAAATTGGATTTCCCCCAAGGTCGTACCATGAACCCGCAGATCATCACCCCCGAGTTTCCGGTTTCCCGCCCTCGCCGCCTGCGCCGCGACGACTTCACCCGCCGTCTGGTGCGCGAGAACGCATTGACGGTCAATGACCTGATCTACCCGGTTTTTGTGGCCGAAGGCACCGGCCTGCGGCAAGCTGTCGCGTCCCTGCCCGGCGTGGTCCGCTATTCGCTGGACACGCTGCTTCCGGTGGCCGAGGAATGCGTGTCGCTGGGCATCCCGGTCCTGTCGCTCTTTCCCGCCATCGACCCGTCGCTCAAGACGCCGGACGGCATCGAGGCCACCAATCCCGATGGCCTGATTCCGCGCGTGGTCCGCGAGCTGAAGTCGCGTTTCCCGGAACTGGGCGTGCTGTGCGATGTGGCATTGGACCCGTACACCAGCCACGGCCAGGACGGCGTTATCGACGCGGACGGCTACGTGATCAACGAACCCACCGTCGAGATCCTGGTCAAGCAGGCGCTCACGCAGGCTGAAGCCGGCGTCGACATGGTTGCCCCCAGCGACATGATGGACGGCCGCATCGGCGCGGTCCGCCGCGCGCTCGAGGCCAACGGGCACATCCACACGCGCATCATGGCGTATTCGGCCAAGTACGCCAGCGCGTTCTACGGACCGTTCCGCGATGCCGTGGGCTCGGCCACCAATCTGGGCAAGTCCAACAAGATGGCTTACCAGATGGACCCGGGCAACATCGACGAGGCGCTGCGCGAAGTGGCGGGCGACCTGCAGGAAGGCGCCGACATGGTCATGGTCAAGCCGGGCATGCCTTACCTGGACGTGCTGCGCCGGGTCAAGGACACGTTCCGCGTGCCGACCTTCGCCTACCAGGTGAGCGGCGAATACGCCATGATCAAGGCCGCCGCCGCCAATGGCTGGCTGGACCACGACAAGGTCATGATGGAAGCGCTGCTGGCCTTCAAGCGCGCCGGCGCCGACGGCATCCTGACGTACTTCGCCATCGAAGCGGCAAAGCTGCTGAAAAACCAGCGTTGAGTAGACCTCGGGCGCGGCGGCTCCGGCCGTCTGCGCCCCGCATTGCCCGCCAACTGCCGGCCAAGCCGCCGGCAATCCCCGGCCATCAGGCCTTTGCGGCGGCAGCCCGCCCCGGCTGCGCGCCGCGGCGCAGTCCCAGCCACGTTCCGCCCAGCACGCAACCCAGACCGACGACATGGGTCAATGTGACGTGCTCGTCCAGAAACAGGGCCGCGAACAGCAGTCCGAAGATTGGCAGCCAGTTCACGAACAGCGCAGCGCGGCTGATCCCCAACCGCGCGATGCCCGCGTTCCACACGATGTTGCTGACCCCGGACGCGATCACCGCCGAAAACATCAGCACCGCCCACGGCCACCACGCCATCTGCCACGTTTCCGCGTGATACGAGGAAGGCGTCAGCGCGGCATGTCCCACCAGCATCACGCCGCCGGCCAGATACATGTACCAGAGCATTCCCAGCGGGTCCATCATGCGCGACATTCGCTGGATGACGAGGCCGCCAAACACGAACACCAGCACGGCCACGAACACCACCGCGTCACCCCAGCCGGTCAGCCCGAGCTGTGCGCCGCTGCCCACCACCACCATGCCGACACCCAACAGGCCAAGCAGCGCGCCGGCAATGCGGGTCGCCGTCAGCTTTTCGCGGTAGAAGATGGCAGCCAGAAAGGCAGACAGCAACGGGCTGGTCGCCATGATCAGCGTGCCGTTGGCCGCCGACGACACCCGCAAGCCCGACACCAGCGCCACCTGATGCGCATACACCACCAGAAACCCGGCAAACGCCACCCAGGCAAGCTGCGCGCTGCCCAGCTTCGGAATACGGCTGCCGCGAGCCTTCATGATGAGGGTGACGGTGACGAACGCAATGACGATCCGAACGGCGGCGAGCGCCTGGATGTCCATGTGCTGCGTCAGATACTTGATGGAGACGATGTTCAGGCCCCACGTGGCCATGACGAACATCAATTGAAGATAAATCAGACCGTTCTGGTCCTGACTTGCATCAACGGTGGGGGACGTCACGGCGCCGGCCTGGAGGGAGTGGGATGCGCCGCGCAAGCGGCTAAGCGATCATGGTATATCGCGCCCTTTCTTGATTCAACGCAAGCATCGCCGCGTTGCGCGCATCAGACGTTGGCGTCTGCCCTGCCGCCAGTTCGCCCGCCCCTCAACGCACGAGCACGCGGTCCAGCGATTCCGTGAAGCGCTTGGCGTCCTGAAAGCCCACGACGCGCGCATCCGCAATTTCCTTGCCGCCCGGCTCGAAGAACATGATGCCGGGCGGGCCGAACAACCGGAAGCGCTTGAGCAGCGCGCGGTCGTCGGTATTGTTCGCGGTCACATCCGCCTGCACCAGCACCATGCCCGCCATGCGCTGCGCGACCCCCGGGTCCGTGAACGTGAAGCGCTCCATCTCTCGGCACGACACGCACCAGTCCGCATAGAAATCCAACATGACCGGCCGGGTGCTTTGCGCCAGCAGCGCGTCCAACTCGGCGTTGCTGCGCACGCGGGTGAAATGGACCTCGCCTGCGCCGCCGCCGGCGGCCGGCGCATCGCCGCGCGCGGCCAGGTGCG